>JAHEXN010000281.1 GCA_023252095.1 Actinomycetes bacterium
CCTCGATCGTGAGCAGGGGCTTGGAGTCGGACCGCGCCGCGTGGCGCTCCCGCAGGGAGTCGTAGTCGGTCTGCAGGTCCGACAGCAGGGCCGGCCTCTGGTCGTCGGACAACAGCGCCGCGACGACCGGGACCGAGCGCGAGGCGTCCTTCACCCACACGACGGGGCCGTGGTACTTCTGGTCGACCTTGACCGCGGTGTGGGCGCGCGACGTCGTCGCGCCACCGACGAGCAGCGGGATGTCGAAGCCCTGACGCTCCATCTCTGCCGCGAAGTTGACCATCTCGTCGAGCGACGGCGTGATGAGTCCGGACAGGCCGATGACGTCGGCGTCGTGCTCCTTGGCCGCGTCGAGGATCTTCTGCGCGGGCACCATGACCCCGAGGTCGATGACGTCGTAGTTGTTGCACTGCAGCACGACGCCGACGATGTTCTTGCCGATGTCGTGGACGTCGCCCTTGACCGTGGCCATGACGACCTTGCCGTTGCTGCGGCCGGCGTCCTCGGGGCTCTTCTCGTCCTCGATGAACGGGATCAGGTGCGCGACGGCCTTCTTCATGACGCGCGCCGACTTCACGACCTGCGGCAGGAACATCTTGCCGGCGCCGAACAGGTCGCCCACGACGTTCATGCCGTCCATCAGCGGGCCCTCGATGACCTCTAGCGGCTTGCCGCCCCGGGCAGCGATCTCGAGCCGAAGCTCCTCGGTGTCGGACTCGGCGAACTCGTCGATGCCCTTCACGAGGGCGTGCGTGATGCGCTCGCCGACGGGGAGCGAGCGCCACTCGGCCGCCGCGACCTCGGCCTTCTCGCCCGTGCCGACGTACTCGCCCGCCACTTCGAGGAGGCGATCGGCGGCGTCGGGACGCCGGTTGAGGATGACGTCCTCGATGCGCTCCCGCAGCTTCTCGTCGACCTCGTCGTAGACCACGAGTGCGCCGGCGTTGACGATTCCCATGTCCATGCCGGCACGGGTCGCGTGGTACAGGAAGACTGCGTGGATCGCCTCGCGCACCGCGTTGTTGCCGCGGAACGAGAACGACACGTTCGAGACGCCGCCGGAGATCTTGACCCCCGGCAGGTTCTCCTTGATCCAGCGCGTGCCCTCGATGAAGTCGATGCCGTAGGTCGCGTGCTCCTCGATGCCCGTGGCCACCGCAAAGATGTTCGGGTCGAAGATGATGTCCTCGGGCGGGAAGCCGACGTCCTCGACCAGGATCCGGTACGCGCGGCCGCAGATCTCCTTGCGGCGCTCCAGGTTGTCGGCCTGGCCGTCCTCGTCGAAGGCCATCACGACGACCGCGGCACCGTACTTGCGGCACAGGCGCGCCTGCGTGACGAACTCCTCCTCACCGGCCTTGAGCGAGATCGAGTTGACGATGCACTTGCCCTGGACGTTCTTCAGGCCCTCCTCGATGACCTCCCACTTCGAGGAGTCGACCATGATCGGGACCTTGCAGATGTCGGGCTCGCTGCTGACGAGGCGCGTGAAGCGCTGCATCGCCGCGACGCCGTCGATCATGCCTTCGTCCATGTTGATGTCGATGACCTGCGCGCCGTTCTCGACCTGCTGCCGCGCGACCGAGAGCGCGGTGGCGTAGTCCCCGTCGCGGATGAGGTTGCGGAACCGGGCCGAGCCCGTGATGTTGGTGCGCTCGCCGACGTTGACGAACAGCGAGTCCTCCGTGATGTTGAGCGGCTCCAGGCCGGACAGGCGCATCGCGGTGGGGACCTCGGCGGGCTCACGGGTCGGCACGCCCTCGAGGGCACCCGCGATCGCGGCGATGTGCGCCGGGGTCGTGCCGCAGCAGCCGCCGGCCGCGTTGATGATGCCGGCCTCGGCGAACTCGCGCAGGATCTCGGCGGTCGTGTGCGGCTCCTCGTCGTACTCGCCGAAGGAGTTCGGCAGGCCCGCGTTCGGGTAGGCGTGCACGAAGCAGTCGGCGATGCGCGACAGCTCGGCGATGTAGGGGCGGAGCTCGCGACCGCCCAGCGCACAGTTCAGACCGACCATGATCGGGTGCACGTGGCGGATCGAGTTCCAGAAGGCCTCGGTGACCTGACCCGTGAGGGTGCGACCCGATGCGTCGGTGATGGTGCCGGAGATCGCGACGGGCCAGCGGCGTCCGGTCTGCTCGAAGAACGTCTCGAGTGCGAAGATCGCCGCCTTGGCGTTCAAGGTGTCGAAGATCGTCTCGACCATGAAGAGGTCGACGCCGCCGTCGGCGAGACCACGGATCTGCTCGCCATAGGCGTCGACCATCTCGTCGAACGTGATGTTGCGGACCGCTGGGTCGTTGACGTCGGGCGAGATGGATCCTGTGCGGTTCAGGGGTCCGATCGCGCCTGCGACGAAGCGCGGCTTGTCGGGGGTGCGGGCGGTGAACTCGTCGCAGGCCGCGCGGGCCAGGCGGGCCGCCTCGACATTGAGCTCGTACGCGAGCTCCTCCATGCCGTAGTCCGCCAGGGAGATCCACTGGCAGTTGAACGTGTTGGTCTCGAGGATGTCGGCACCGGACTCGAGGTACTCCCGGTGGATGCCCTGGATGATCTGCGGCTGCGTGATGCTGAGCAGGTCGTTGTTGCCCTGGATGTCGGAGGGCCAGTCGGCGAAGCGCTCACCGCGGTAGCCGGCCTCGTCGGGTCGGTCGCGCTGGATCGCGGTGCCCATCGCGCCGTCGATGATGGCGACGCGCTCGCGGAGCAGCGCTGTCAGGGCCTCGGTGGCGTCGGGACGCCACGCGGCCTGGGCGTCGGTGGTGGGCACGGCTGTGCTGGTGGTGGTCACGCGATTCCTCGGATCCATAAGGGTTCTGGGGAACCTCCAGCCGGCAGCGGGCTCGCGTGGGCGTCGAAGGTCGTACCCCGTCATTGTGCCACGCAGCCCATGGGTTTCGAGGCGTGTCGCCGAGGCGCGGACGGTGACCTCGGGAACATTCGCCGTCACCGCCGCCTCTGAGTCACGACAACGCCACCCCGGCACGACGACCCGTCCGGAAACGGACCCACATCGGGAGGAACCACGATGGCCACCGAGCAGACCCGGCACGAAGCCGCAGACCCGCAGACCTCGCCCAGCCGACTCCAGGAGCTCACGAGCGATCAGGAGCTGTGGGCGCTGATCGCCGCCAAACCGAGCGCCTATGACTAGCTCGTGGCCTGGCTGGGCGAGAACGGCGGCGACGACGTCCGCGCCGCGATCGCCGGTCGGGCCCAGACCGGCACCCCGACAGCCCAGCTCGCCGGCGGCCTCACGCCTCCGCCCACAGCCCCCGCCTACGCGGCACCTGCCGCCCCGCGGTCCGGTGGGTCGAACAAGGGCCTCTGGATCACGCTCGGGGTGCTGGTGTTCCTGCTCCTGAGCGGCGGCATCGCCACGGGCGTCTGGGCGCTCACGAAGGACGACGACTCCTCGACGACCTCCGACGACGGGGACGAGAAGAAGGACGACGGTGACGACCGCAAGACCGACACCGATGACGACCAGAAGGACGACGACCAGAAGGACGACGAGCCCGCCGACCTCGACTGTGACGCCCTCGAGGACCTCGAGGACGCCGCCAGCACCGTGACGATCTACTACCCGGGCATCGACGAGGAGTCCGACCTGGAGGACGCCGTCGCCACCCTCGAGGAGTTCGAGGGAAGCGACGAGAAGGTCATCGCCGACGCCGTCGAGGCGCTGCTGGCCTACGCCGAGGAGGTCGCCGACGACGAGGACGCGATGTTCGGCGACTCGTGGGAGGACGCCCTCGACGCCGAGTTCGAGATCAACGACTTCGTGCTGGACGAGTGCTGACCCAGGTCACGACGGCGTCCGTACCCCGACATCGTGGTACGGACGCCGTTCCCCTGCACTAGGCTCGTCCCGATCTTGCCGCGGCGGACCGCCGCGACGACCTGCACTCGAGGGGAACCACCGATGGCCACCGACGAAACCCGCGCCGAGGCGAGCAACCCGGGCACCAGCCCGGCCCGGCTCCAGGAGCTCACGAGCGACTCCGAGCTCTGGCCCCTGATCGCCGCCAACCCGAACGCGTACGACGCCCTCCTGTCCTGGTTGGGGGAGAACGGCGGGCCTGACGTCCAGGCCGCGATCGCCGCCCGCGGCGGGACTGCCGAGCCCACTTCCGTGCTGCCGTCGGCGCCGCCCGCGCAGGCCGGCCCGCCGCTCACCCCGCCCCCCGGCGGTGCCGCGTTCCCGCCCCCGGGT
>JAHEXN010000282.1 GCA_023252095.1 Actinomycetes bacterium
GTCCTGCTCGGCACCGGCGTGCTCCTCTACTGGCCGGACCTGGTGCGCCTGTCCTGGCGCGCCGGAGCCACCTTCGTCCACGACTGGTTCGCCCTCGGGCTCGGGCTGCTCGTGGTCGGCCACGTCGCCTATGCCATGCGGGACCCCGAGGCCCGCCGCGGCATGCGCACGGGGCGCGTCTCGCGCAGTTGGGCCCAGGCGGAGCACGAGGCATGGGCCGACGAGATCACCGGCGCCGGGCCCGCCGACCCGGGAGCGCAGACCACCGAGCAGAGCTCAGGCGGAGGGCTTCCCGGGGGTTCCGGCTGACCCGGACGCAGGACGCGGCAGCTTGGCACTCGCAGCGGGTCGCGGCGGCTTCCAGCCGGACGGGTCGATCGACGCCTCGGCGCAGACATCCGACTGACGCCTACCCGAGTGCCAGGGGCTGACCGAGCGCGGACCGGCGGGCGTAGTGCCGAGGGGACTCGCCGGTGTGCCTGCTGAACGCCGTGCTGAAGGCACTGGCCGAGCCGTAGCCGATCCGCCGGCCGACCTCGACCATGCCCAGGTCGGCCTGGCGGAGCAGGTCACGGGCCACCGCCATCCGCCAGGCCATCAGGTACTCCATGGGCGGCATGCCCATCTGCCGCGTGAACCGGTCGAAGAACGCCGACCGCGACAGTGTCGCGACCCGACTCAGCTGCGCGACCGTCCACGGCTTGTCGACGTGCTCGTGCATCTGCTGGACGGCAGGGGCGAGCTTGCGGTCCGCCAGGCCCCGCAGCAGACCCGGTGGCGCCTGGGGGGTGACGCTCGTCCGGAGCGCCTCGACGAGCAGCACCTCGACGAGGCGGGCCAGCACGAGCTCGCGCCCCGGCCGGTCGTGCAGGGCCTCATCGGCCACGAGGGTCACGAGCGGCTGGAACCGCTCCACGCCCCGCACGTGCACGACCGCGGGGAACAACGCGCCCAGGAGGGCCGCGTCCGGCGCGTCGAACACGAAGCTGCCCCCGAGGAGGCGGACCTCGGGCTCCTGGCCACCGGTGTAGTCCGCGTCGAGGTCGTCGTCCGTCATCTGGCGGGGGTCCATCTGGACGGGCTCCACGTCGCCGAAGCCCGAGATGACGAACGCAGGAGTCGTGGGGAGCAGGGTGAAGTCGCCTTGTTCGAGGACGATCTCGGGCTCGTTCGCCACGGCCAGACGGCAGCGACCCTCCAGCATGACCGAGAACCCCGGATGGCCGAAGGCCGTGTAGCTGACGCCCCACGCGCCGGTACCGGCGATGCGCTTGGAGAACACGCCGCGGGGCCGGAGCATCTGCACGACCTCAGCGAGCGGATCGGTCATGGA
Organism: Actinomycetes bacterium; assembly: GCA_023252095.1. GTDB lineage: Bacteria > Actinomycetota > Actinomycetes > Propionibacteriales > Nocardioidaceae > Aeromicrobium. Next base: position 1,334 of record JAHEXN010000282.1, read on the forward strand.
AGGACTCCCGGGAGAACGAGACAGCGGCCGACAGTAGAACTGGACTGTCAATAAAGTCTTGCGGACCCATAACTATAGATGGTCCTGATTCGCGCGCCTAGTGTCGAGGTCATGAACACGATCCTGATCACCGGAACGTCCTCCGGATACGGCCTCGAGACCGCCCGCTACTTCCACGCCCAGGGGTGGAACGTCATCGCCACGATGCGCACACCTCGGGAGGACGTCCTTCCCGCCTCCGACCGCATCAAAGTGCTGCAGCTCGACGTGACCGACGCCGACAGCGTCGCGGCCGCGTTCGCCGCGGCCGGCCCGATCGACGTCCTGGTCAACAACGCAGGAATCGGAGGGATCGGCGTCGTGGAGGCCACCCCCGTCGAGAAGGCCCGCGAGCTGTTCGAGACCAACACGTTCGCCGTCATGGCCACGACCAAGGCGATCATCCCCCAGTTCCGCGAGCGCGGCTCAGGTGTCGTCGTCAACATCAGCTCCAGCGTCGTCCTGGGCGCCATGCCGCTCACCGCGATGTACAAGGCCAGCAAGATGGCGACCGAGGGATTCACGGCGTCGCTGGCGCTCGAGCTCGCGGACTTCGGCGTCCGGGCCAAGCTCGTGCAGCCCGGCTACTGCCCCACGACCCAGTTCACGGCCAACGGCGGGGACATCAGCGACCTGATTCCCGAGACGTATGCCGGTTTCGCCGGACCGATCCTCGAGGCCTTCAGCGTGCAGGGCGACCTCACGACCCCGCTCGACGTGGCCGAGGCGGTCTGGCGCGCGGTGCACGACACGACCGGCACCCTGCGCTTCCCCGCCGGCCCGGACGCCATCGCGCTCGCGCAGGCGCGCTGACCTCCTCCCCTTCCCCCACCTTCATCCCACGACCCGGGCGCCGCTCGAGCTGTACTTCGACCTGGTCTTCGTGCTCGTCATCACGTAGGTCACCCTCATGATGGCCCACAACATCGGGCCCGAGTCCCGCGTGCGCGGCACGCTCGTGCCCGCGCTCATCTGGACAGGCTGGGCCGGCTACGCCTGTTCGTCCTGTCCGACGACTCGCGCTCGCCTCCGAGGTCGGGTCCTCGCCCCGACAGCGGTCAGACGGTCGCGTCGGGGAACGCGATGACCGAGAGGAACCGGATCGGGAGCTCCCTGAGCTCGACCGGCCCGTGAGCCCCCTCGCCGTCGAGCAGCAGGGAGTCCCCCGGGCCGAGCTCGTGGACCTCGCGCCCGTGCCCGTAGACCATCCGCCCCTCGAGCATGTGGAGGAACTCGGTTCCCGGGTGCTGGAAGAGCGGGTACGTCCGGCTGTCCTCGCTCAGGGTCACCATGAGCGACTCGAGCCGCTTGTGCTGCCCGCGCATCGCGCCGAGCTGTTCGTACTCGTGGCCCGCCTTGGTGCCGTTGCGGGCGATGCGCGGACCCGTGCCGGCCGGGGTGTGCACGGCCTCCCGCTCGGCGTCGGCGCCCCGCACGAGCGCCGTGACCGGCACGTCGAGGCCGCTCGCGAGGCGCTGCAGCGTCGCCAGGCTGCACGAGGTCTGGGCGTTCTCGATCTTCGAGAGCATGGCCTTCGAGATGCCGATCCGCTCGGCCATGTCGGCGACCGACAAGCCCGAGGCGATCCGGTGGTGCCGCACGTTGAGCGCGATGGCCTGCTCGAGCACGACCGCGTCGACGGCCTCGGCCGGGTCGCGATCGCGAGCGCTGCCCGCCTCGTTGCGGAGCAGGGGCTCCTCGGCCGTCATGGCGACGACCAGGTTCGAGGTGCGCTGATGAGCTCGGCGAGCACGGCGGCCAGCGCCACCGCGCCAGCCTCGGCGTCGGCGTCCTCGACGTGCTCCGCCGGTGAGTGGGAGACGCCGGTGGGGTTGCGGGTGAACAGCATTGCGGTCGGCACGCGGGCCGCGAGCACCCCCGCGTCGTGACCGGCACCGGTGGCCAGGACCGGAGCGTCGGGGAGCACGGCCGAGAGGCGCGCACCGAGCTCGGCGTCGAACGAGACGGCATCGCTGTAGGACTCCTCGACGAGACGGACCTCGCACCCCTCCGCCGCCGCCAGCACGCGGGCCCGCGCCAGGATGTCGCGGACGACCGCGGCCGTCACGGCGTCGTCGGGATGACGCACGTCGAGCCACACGTCGACGCGCGACGCGATGACGTTCGTGCCACCTGGCGTCGGTTGGATGCGGCCCACGGTGGCGCGGGCGTCCTTGACCGAGCGGGCCGCGTCACGCACGGCCACGACGATCGCGGCGGCCGCGACCATGGGGTCGCGACGGTCCTCCATCAGCGTCGCCCCGGCGTGGTTGCCCTCCCCCGTGACGGTCAGGCGCCAGCGGCCGTGCCCGAGGATCGAAGACGCGATCGCGACTGGCGAGCCCAGGTCGACCAGACCACGGCCCTGCTCGACGTGCAGCTCGACGAAGGCTCCGATGCGGGCGATCGCCTCGTCGTCGCGACCGATCCTGGCCGGATCGTGGCCAGCCCTCACCAGGGCGTCGGCGAACGTCGTGCCGTCGGCGTCACGCAGATTCAGTGCGCGGTCGGGGGTCACCGCACCGGTCATGAGCTGGGAGCCCAGGCAGGCCAGTCCGAAGCGCGCCCCCTCCTCCTCCGGGAACGCCACGACCGCGAGAGGACGCCCCCCGGTGACCCCCCGGGCTTCCAGGAGGTCGACCGCGGCAAGCGCCGAGGCGACGCCGAGCGGGCCGTCGAACTCGCCACCACCGGGCACCGAGTCCAGGTGGCTGCCCGTCACGACGGCGTCGTCGAGGGAACCGCCCGCGCCCGGCCGCCAGGCCCAGATCGCCCCGTTGCGATCGGTCTCGACGTCGAGTGATCGGGCCTCGGCCTCGGCCACGAACCACTCCCGG
>JAHEXN010000037.1:0-10856 GCA_023252095.1 Actinomycetes bacterium
ATCGCCGTCTCGATCTGGATGACCTCCGGCGAGCTCGGGTCGGCCGGGTCGACGACCTTGCGGTTGCGGATCAGCGGCAGCCCGAGGATGCCGTGGCGCTCGTCGAGCGTCTTCTTGAGCACTCGCAGGTCGAACCACAGGTTGTTGGTGTGGAAGTAGCGGTGCCGCGTGAGGTCGGACGCCAGCTCGGTGTCCTCCGGCGGCGTCTGGGCCGTCTCGCGGAGCACGAGCCGGCCGTCGGACCGGCGCACCACGAGGTGCCCGCCCTTGACGTCGGCCAACGTGCGGCGACACACCTCGGCTGCGTAGGGCGCCCCCGACCCGGCGAACCACGCCATCATCTCGGGGTCGGGCGCGGCGCCGAGGTTGTCGGAGTTCGACACCGTCGCGTAGAGGTACCCGGCGTCGAGCAGCTGGTCGAGGATGCCGGACGTCTGCAGCGCGGTGTACAGGTCGCCGTGACCCGGTGGGCACCACTCGAGCTCGCGGTCGGCCGGCCAGTCGACCGGGGTCAGGTCGTCGACCCGCAGGCGCGGCTCGAGGTTCTGCACGAAGTCCATCGGCAGGCCCGGGACCTCGATCCCGGGGTGCGCGGCCAGTGCAGACCGAGTGTCGCCCGCCGTGCGGAACGAGTTCATGAGCACCAGCGGCAGCCGGACCCCGTGCGTCCGGCGCACGTGCTGGACCTGGCCCACGATGATGTCGAGGAACGTCTGGCCGTGGCGCACCGGCAGCAACGACTTGGCGCGGTCCATGCCCATCGACGTGCCGAGCCCGCCGTTGAGCTTGATCACGACGGTCGCGTCGGCAGCGGCGCGGATCTCTTCGGCGTCGACGTCGAGCGCGGCGGCCCGGTCGATGCCCGTGAGCGGCTCGACCTCCGACTCGGGGATCATCCCCGTGGCGCCGGCGCTGAGCTGGTCGTAGTAGTGCGAGAATACGTCGATGGCCTGCTGGGGGACGCCCCTCTCGAGCATCCGCTGCTGCGCCTGAGCCAATCCGTCCACGCGGACACGATAGCGTCGCGACGTGGGTCACACCTCTGGAGCGAAGGATGACCTTCGTCGCACCCTTCTCGCGGCGCGTCGACGGCGCACCGACGCGGAGCTGCACGCCGTCGGGGCCGCTCTCGCGGCCCATGCCGCCGGCGATCCCGCGCTGCGCGGTGCCCGCCGCCTGGCCGCCTACCTCGCGATGCGCGGCGAGCCCCCGACCGATGCCCTGATCACGGACCGGCTCGCGGTCGGCGCCACGGTGCTCGTGCCCCTGACCCGCGACGGCGGAGAGCTCGCCTGGGTCGTCCACGACCCGGCGACCCCGTTCCGCAGGTCCACGATCGGCGTCCCGGAGCCCATCGGCCAGCCGAGCACGGCCGACGGGCTGGCAGCGACCGAGCTCGTCCTCGTGCCGGCCCTCGCGGTCGACCACCACGGCCGTCGCCTCGGTCGCGGAGCGGGTTACTACGACCGCGCCCTCGCCACGTTCACCGCCGGAGGGCGTCGGCCCACGACGTGCGCCGTCGTGTTCTCCGACGAGCTCCTGCCCGAGGTGCCCACCGAGCCGCACGACGTGCCGGTCGACCTCGTGCTCACCGAGGCCGGGGTGTTCCGGCCCGTGCGCTGAGCAGCGTCAGATCGCCCGCTCGACGTCGCGGATCTCGCCCACGAGCTCCTCGAGGACGTCCTCGAGCATCACGACACCGACGACGTGACCATCGACGTCGGCGACCCGCGCCATGTGCGAGCCACGCGCCTGCATGAGCCGGAGAGCGTCGAACAGGCCCGCCCCCACCGGCACCGTGACGAGGGGCCGGACCCACTTGTCGGCGATGACCCGGTTCCGCGCGTCCTCGTCGGTCTCCAGCGCGTCTTTCAGGTGGAGGTACCCCGTCAGCTCGCCGGACTCGTCGCGCACGGGGAACCGCGAGAACCCCGACTCGGCACACGCCACCTCGACGTCGGCCGCGGTGGCGTGCCGGTCGATCGTGACGAGCACGGCGGTGGGGAGGACGACGTCGTCGATCGTGCCGCCCTGGAAGTCGAGCGCACCCTGGACGAGCTCGTACTCGTCGTCGTCGAGCAGGCCCTCACGACGCGACTCCTCGACGAGGTCGGCGACCTCGTCGTGGGTGAACGTCGAGGCGACCTCGTCCTTGGGCTCGATCCGCATCGCCCGCAGCGAGATGTTGGCGACACCGTTGAGCGCGATGACGAGCGGCTTGAGCACCGCGACGACCGCCAGCATGAACGGGCCGAGGATCAACGCCGCCTTGTCGGGCGCCGCCAGGGCGAGGTTCTTCGGCACCATCTCGCCGATCACGACGTGGGCGTACACGACCAGCGTGAGCGCGATCGCGAACGAGATCGGGTGCACCAGGACCCCGGGCAGGCCGACGGCCTCGAACACCGGCTCCATCGCGTGCGCGATGACGGGCTCGCTGACCGCGCCGAGCAGCAGCGAGCAGATCGTGATGCCGAGCTGCGCGGCCGCCATCATGAGCGACACGTTCTCCATCGCGCGGAGGGCGAGCTTCGCCGTGCGCGATCCCTGGGCCGCAGCCGGTTCGAGCTGAGTGCGGCGGGCCGAGATGAGCGCGAACTCCGACGCGACGAACAGCGCGTTGAACGCGAGCAGGAGGAAGGTGACCGTGAGGCCGAGCCAGAGGTTCATCGGGGGCCCTCCGCGCGGGAGGCGATGGCCCGGTTGGACTCCGACAGCGGGGGTGGCGGCTGGGCCGTCATCGTGACGCGGTCGATCCGCCGACCCTCGACCCGCTCCACCGTGAGGGTCACGGGGACCTGCTCCGGCTCGTCGTCCTCGTCCTCGGGGGTCGGGTCGACCATGACCGTCACGGTGTCGCCGCGCTCGGCGAGACGCCCGAGCTCCTGCAGCACGAGACCCGCGATCGTCTCGTAGTTCGAGCCCTCGGGCAGCGAGATGCCGGTCTCCTCGAACACCTCGTCGGGCCGGAGCAACCCGGACAGCGACCACGTGCCATCGGTGCGGTGCCGACTGGAGGCCGCGACGCGGTCGTGCTCGTCGGCGATGTCGCCCACGATCTCCTCGACCAGGTCCTCCAGCGTGACGACGCCGTCGGTGCCGCCGTACTCGTCGAGCACGACCGCCATCTGCATGCCCTGCTCACGCAGGAAGGCCAGCAGCGGATCGAGCTCCAGGCTGTCGGGGACCGTCGCAGCCGGGGCGCAGATGTCCTCGATGCGCGTCGAGCGCCGCCGGTCTACCGGGATCGCGACGGCGTGCTTGACGTGCACGACGCCCACGATGTCGTCGGGCGTGCGACCGATCACGGGAAAGCGCGAGTGCCCCGTGGTGCGGGCCGCGTCGATGACCGAGGCTGCGGACTCGCGCCCCTCGAGGAACGTGACCCGGACCCGGGGCGTGCGGACGTCAGCCGCGGTGCGGTCACCGAACGTGATGCTGCGGGCCACCAGGCGCGCCGTCTCGTCGTCGATCGCGCCCTCCTGCGCCGAGCGCAGGACGAGCGACCGCAGCTCCAGGGGCGACCGGGCCGAGCGCAGCTCCTCCTGCGGCTCGACACCCCACGAGCGCAGGATCGCGTTGGCGGTGCCGTTGAGCGATCGGATCGGCCACGCCATCGCCGTCGTGAACAGCCGCTGCGGGAGCTGGGTCCAGCGCGCGGTGGCCATCGGCACGGCCAGGGCGATGTTCTTGGGGATCAGCTCACCGATCAGCATCGTGGCGAACGTGCTGATCGTGAGCGCCGAGAAGTAGGACGCGAAGCTCACGCCGCCGCCCGTGAGTCCGAGCGACTCGAACGGGTCGCGGAGCAGGCTTCCGATGGCCGGCTCGGCGAGGTAGCCGATCGCGAGGTTCGTGACGGTGATGCCGAGCTGGGCTCCACTGAGCTGGGTCGAGAGGGTCCGCAGCGCCCTGAGGGTGCCGTCGGCACCGGGCTGGCCTTCCTCGGCGGCACGCTCGACCGAGGCCCGGTCGACCGTGACGAAGGAGAACTCGGCAGCGACGAAGATCCCGCACGCGAACATCAACAGGATGGCGACCGCGAGGAGCAGCAGCTCGGTCATCGGCGGGCTTCCACCGGGTCTGCGCAGGCGGAGAAAACGGTGGGACCGGGACTCGGAGGCTCGTTCACAGTGGCGCCAACTGTACCCTTGCGTGGCAACGTCCACGAGTCGTCATCGATGTCGGAGTCAGGCCAGTGCCCACGTATCAGTACCAGTGCACCGAGTGCGGAGAAGCCCTCGAAGTCCAGCAGTCGTTCAGCGAGGATGCGCTGACGGAGTGCCCGGCGTGCCACGGCCGTCTGCGCAAGGTCTTCAACGCGGTCGGCGTCGTGTTCAAGGGGTCGGGGTTCTACCGCAACGACTCCCGCGCCGGGAACGGCTCCTCCCCTGCCAGCGGCGGCTCGAGCTCGACCGCCGCTCCGGCCAGCACGTCGGGTGGCGACTCGAAGAGCTCCTCGAGCTCGACGTCCTCGACCGGCAGCTCGGGCGGTTCCGGCTCGGCCGCCTGACCTTCCGCCGTCCCTGTGGACGGGCTCGGGCGATCCCGACCGCTGCGCCCTAGCCTGCCGGGATGGACCGCCTGGACCGCTTCGTGTTCACCCATCGCCGCCTGCTCGCGGCGGTCTGTGCCGGGCTCGCCGTCCTCCTGACCATCGGGGCGCTCGACGACGGCTCCCGTACCCGGCGCGTGGTCGTCGTGACGGGCGACCTGGACGCCGGCACGGTGCTGACCGCCGACCACGTCACGACCCACGCCCTCCCGGTCGAGGCCGCCCCCGCCGGGGCGCTCACGTCCACGAGCGACGCGGTCGGCCGCTCCCTGGCTGGTCCCGTCCGTGACGGCGAGATCATGACCGACCGCCGGGTCGTCGACGCGCGCGACCTGTCGGGATTCGGCATCGACGACCCCGCGCTCGCCACCGTGCGGGTCACCGATCGTGCCGTCCTCGGCCCCCTGCACGTGGGCTCCCGGGTCGACGTCGTGGCGGTCGACCCGCACGGCGAGGCGGCGCCCTCCGTCATCGCTCGGTCCGTCGCCGTGGCCTCGCTCCCGTCGGGCGAGGACGACGGCGGCGACGCAATCGGACTCGTCGCGACCGCCGAGGTCGCGGTGGCCCTCGCGGCAGCGGGCCTGGGCGCGGGCCTGACCGTGATCGTCTCGTGACGGGGTGTGCCGTGCAGGGGCGTCGGGGTAGTTTGGCCGATCGAGCACCAGTGGCTCACCCGCCTCGATCCCCACCACCCGGAAGGCACGTCATGATCCAAGGCTTCAAGGACTTCCTGCTCCGCGGCAACATCGTCGACCTCGCGGTCGCCGTCGTGATCGGCACGGCTTTCACGGCCCTCGTCGCCGCTTTCACGAACTCGTTCATCAACCCCCTCATCGGCCTGGTCGGAGGCGGTGGCGTCGACGGTGGCACGTTCACGATCAACGGCCAGACGTTCGACTACGGCGGATTCGTCAACGCGATCATCACGTTCGTGCTGACTGCCGCAGTCGTCTACTTCGCGATCGTCGTGCCCATGAAGAAGCTCAACGAGATGCGCTCGCGCGGCCAGGAGCCGGAGCCCGAGGGCGTCGCCGAGGACATCGCCCTGCTGCGCGAGATCCGCGACGCACTCGTGACCCGCCGCGACCTCTGACCTCTCCGGTCGCCGCCTCAGCCGTGGTGCGGCGGGACGTTGCGGCGCAGGTCGTCGTCGTTCCCGCCCGCACCGCGGCGGGGCTCGTCGCCCCACCCCTCGTCGGAGTCGTCACGCGAGCCGGGCGTGCCCGGGTCTCCGAGGATCTCGGCGGCGCGCCGCAGGCGCTCCTGCCGCTCCAGCGCGGTCTCCCCCGGACGCTCAGCCATGTGACCCCTCCCGTGAGGGATGGACCAACCACTCGGGCGTGAGCACGGGGCGCGTCGGCCTCCACCCCGTGGCGTCGGCGAACCGCTGAGAGGTGATGCGGTGCGACCGCGTCAAGATCTCGAGCTTGTCCGCCCCCAGTCGCTCGACCCACCGAGGGAGCGACCGCGGCGCCGGCCCCCCGGCGACCGCGGCGATGACGGCGGCGAAGTCGCTCCGCCGCACCGGATCAGCACCGATGTTGTAGATGCCCGTGGGTGCGGTCACAGCGTGCGCCACGGCCGCGCCGGCATCGTCCGGGTGCACGACATGCATCCAGGACCGGGGCCGACCCAGGGTGAAGGCGCGACCGGCCGCGGCTCGCCGGACCTGCCACTGCGTGTTGGGATCGGTCCCGGTCACGAGGCCGAGCCGCAGCGACACCGCCCGGCCCCCGTCATGGACGAACTCGGCCACATGGTCCTCAGCCACCACGATGGGCTCGGTGGCGCGCGACACGTCGACGATCCCGTCCTCGTCGATCCAGTCGTCCCCGGCATCGGCGTAGACGAAGCTCAGGCTCTGGTGCACCACGACCTCGACCCCGGCCCGCGCGGCCGCCGACGCCACGACACGCGAGCCGCGGATGCGCAGCCGGTCGATCTCCCGCAGCGACCCCGGTCGGAGCGCGGCCGAGCCGACGGGGACCTTGGTGGCGAGATTGGCGACGGCGTCGCAGCCCTGCATCGCGGTCGCGAGGTCCGCCAGGTCGTAGAGCTCGGCGGAGACCGGGGTGGCGCCGAGGGCCTCGACCGCGCGGGCCGCCTCTCGCGACCTCACGAGTCCCCGGACGTCGTGCCCGGCGTCCACCAGGGCGGTCACGGCCGAGCGACCGACGACTCCCGAGGCGCCCGTCACGAACACGTGCACCGGGACCACCTCCTTGCGACGACGCGCTTGCAGCACACCGACTCTACGCGCACCCGTGGAGTCAGTCGGCTCGCACGAGGTCGAAGAACCGCAGCATCTCGGCGGTCGCGTCCACCGACTCCGTCGTGTAGCCCTGACCGCCGACGCCCTCGGAACCGGGCCACGTGTGCCCCCCGCCGAGCACGATGTAGGTCTCGATCGTGGCGCTCGGACAGCTCCACGTGAAGTGCTGCAGGTCGTCAGCCGGCTCCTCGTACGCCTGGGGCTCGCCGCACTGGTCGTGGGCGAGCCAGCCGGTCAACGAGTCGTTCACCGGCTCGACCCGACCGAGCGGCGTCGCGCCGCCGGTGTACGGCACCGCCGGGTCGGCGGTGCCGTGGAAGTAGATGAAGGAGGTCGGCGGAGCCGAGTCGCACCCGTCGTAGGTCATGTACGCGACACCCCCGTACGCGGCGAACGGGAAGTCGCCCGTGCATGCCAGCTCGAAGGCGAGTGCGGACCCGTTCGACATGCCCACGGCGTACTCCCGCGCCGGATCGGCGCAGTGGCGCTCGACGACGGCCTCGTTGAGCGCCGCGATGAACTTCGCGTCGGCGCTGCGGCCCTTGGTGCCCACGGTCCAGCCGGGGCCGTCGACGCTGCCCAGAGGTGCCACGACGATGAATCCCTCGTCGGCGGCGGCCTGGTCGAACCCCGAGTAGGTCACCGCGTCCGCGGGCTCCTGGCCGAGGCCGTGGAACATGAACACGACCGGGAGTCGTTCGTCGGTCGGGAGCCCCTCGGGGGCGTAGAGCAGGTACGACCGCTTCTTGCCGTTGACCGTCAGGGAGTGGACGACGTCACCGCGCTCGGACTCGACCGTGCACGGCCCCGTGGGCGGCACGCTCGGCTCGGCCGACTCGTCCTTCTTCTCGGGCTCCGTCGTGCAGGCCACCAGGACCGTGGCCACCAGAAGGGCACCCAGTCCGCGCGCCAGCCATCGCCTCGTCCGCATGCGGCAAGTCTGCCGGACTCGGTCCAGCCCGCCATCCGGGAGTACCCCGAGGTGGACCCTGGTTCTCGCTCAGAGGCGCAGTGCCCGAGAAAGTAGGGTCACACGACACCACGGAGAGAGTGAGTGCCCCCGAGAGGATTCGAACCTCCGACCTGCGGTTGAGGACAACCGGTGGCCTGTCTCACGAGGTTCGGGCAAACAGAGTGCCCCCGAGAGGATTCGAACCTCCGACCTGCGGTTGAGGACAACCGGTGGCCTGTCTCACGAGGTTCGGGCAAACAAAGTGCCCCCGAGAGGATTCGAACCTCCGACCTGCGGTTTAGGACAACCGGTGGCCTGTCTCACGAGGTTCGGGCAAACAAAGTGCCCCCGAGAGGATTCGAACCTCCGACCTGCGGTTTAGGAAACCGTTGCTCTATCCCCTGAGCTACGGGGGCGGGGAACCACCGTCCGGACAGGTCTGGACTCGTGATCGACTCATTCTTCCACGGGCGGTCCGGAGTCCAGCACCGCGCGCGCCGCCGACTCGGGCGAGGCGCCCGCCGCGATGAGCTCAGCCATCGTGCGCACGCGGTCGATGTCGGGCGTCGTGTACCGCCGGTGTCCCCCGTCGGTGCGCTCCGCCGGCCCGACGCCATAGCGCCGGTCCCACGTGCGGAGGGTCGCGGCGGCCACCCCGAGCTGGTCGGCTGCTGCGCTGATGCTCCACGTCAAACCGGCCTCGACCGGATCGATCTGCTCGCTCATCGGCGCCCCCTTTCGCCCTCCGACCATAAAACTTGTTCACCGGACTTGCATTTCTGAACAAGTTTTGAGTAATTTGTGAATCGGTTTCGAACACAACGGAGCCCGGCCACATCGGCCACGGCGCAGTACCGAGTCCAAGGGGCCTCACATGCCGAATCTCAAGCGTCTTCCCATGCCACTCATCGAGGTCTACGAGTGGCAGCACTCCGGGGCCTGCGTGGGTCTCGACTCCTCCGTCTTCTTCTCCCCCGAGGCCGAGCGTGGCGCTGCCAAGCAGCTGCGCGAACAGGGCGCCAAGGCCGTGTGCGGCCGGTGCCCGGTCATTGACGAGTGCCGCGAGCACGCCCTCAAGGCTCGCGAGCCCTACGGCGTCTGGGGCGGCCTCACGGTCGACGAGCGCGAGCACGCCATCCGCGAGCGCCGCGCCAGCTAGTCAGCCGCGAGCCACGCACGACCGATCACGCACGGGCCCCCCGGGGTCCGTGCGTGTTCAGCACCAGGACAGGACCGTCGGCAGCCGGCGCGAGGTCGCGCACCGCGGCGAACGCCTTCGCCGTATAGACCGGCTCCAGCTCGAGCCCGTCCACGCGCGCCGCGTCGAGTGCCCGCGCACCCTCCGCCGTGGTGGCCCCATAGGTCTCGCCGAGGTAGCGGTGGGTGACGTCGAGGTCATCGGCGTCGATCCCGACGTCGATGGCGGCGCCGCGATCGCGGAGGAGGTCGACCGTGCTCTTGGCCAGGCGCGCGATGACGACGTCGTCGAGGCGAAACGAGTCGTTCACGACCACGCCGACGACGCGCGAGGACAGGCCCGCCAGCCGCAGCCCCAGGGTGAGCCCAGCCGCCGTGCCCGCCGAGCCGACCGCCGTGACCACCAGGGCCGGCTCGGGAACCTCACCGGCGTGCACCTGCGCGGCCAGCTCGAGCGCCGCATCGACGTAGCCGAGCGTGCCGACGGGCGAGGACCCGCCAGCCGGGAGGTAGTACGGCGGGCGCAGACCGTCGCGGTAGCGCAGCAGCAGGCCGGGAGCGGCCAGTTTCAAGCGGCGGACGGACGCGTAGCGGTGGACGACGGCACCGCTGGCCTCGAGCCGGCTCAGCTGGTCGAGCACGTGGTCGTCGACCGGCTGCTCGACCAGGCCCAAGACCGTGCGAAGGCCGTGCTCCGCGCCGTAGAGCGCGGCCGCCAGTCCCCAGTGGGTGCCGATGCCCCCGACCGTGAGGATCGTGCGACTCCCCCGCCGGTGCGCCTCCGGAATGATCCACTCGAGCTTGCGGACCTTGTTGCCGCCCCAGCCTCCGCGGCCGAACACGCTCTCGTCCTTGAGCCAGACGTCAGCACCCCAGGACGGCAGGGGACGAACAGGTGTGGGCCGGTCGCCCAGCGACACGTGCGGGAGCTCGGCGCCGGGGAACCGCTCGTGCAGCAGCGTCACGTGCCGGAGACCTCGACGGGACCAGCGGGATCGACCAGCGGCATCGTCGTCTCCGGGTGGCGCCACCGGACGACGCTGTAGACGAGGAGCCCCCAGGCGACGAGTGCCGAGATGATGACGCCGATCCCCGTGACCCAGCCCTGGGCGGGCAGCTCGGGGCCGAACCCGAAGCTGAGCACCTCGAACTCCGGGATGTCGGGGCCGACGATCCAGACGACCCCGGCAGCGAGCACCCACAGGCCACCGAGCGCGCTGAGGGTGATGCGGAACCACGTCGCCACTCCGTACTGCGCCGCCTCGACGGCCTTGACCTGCAGTCGGTCGCGCAGGCGGCGGGCCCAGACGTAGTGCTGCGACAGGAGCGCGAACCCACCGACGATGATGAGCATGCCGGGACCCGGCAGCGGCATCAGGACGACGCCGACGGGGATCAGGACCCAACCGAGGATCTCCGAACCGGTGCGTCTGACCCAGGCGCGCAGGCGCCCCGACCACGTCCGGCTGCCGGAGGGCCGGCGCTCCCCACTCATGGACCTAGCATGCCACTCGGGACCGACACCCCACCGACAGCTGCGGAAATTCAAATGGCGTGAAGCGCCCGCACACGGTGGAATGGTGCGGTGACTGCCGCCTCCCGCCTGCTCTCCCTCGCCGAGGACGTCCTCGGCCTCCACCTCCCGATCCGGCTGCGCGCCTGGGACGGCTCCGAGGCCGGTCCTGCCGGCGCCCCGGTCGTCGTGATCCGCGACCGCGCGGCGATCCGCCACGTCCTCTGGCAGCCCGGCGAGCTCGGTGTGGCCCGCGCGTACGTGCAGGGCCACCTCGACATCGAGGGCGACCTCTCCGACGGGCTCCGGGCGATGTGGGCCGCGGTCCGGGTGGCCCGGGAGTCCGATCCCGAGGCCGGTCGCCCGC
>JAHEXN010000037.1:10866-17252 GCA_023252095.1 Actinomycetes bacterium
GACGCCCCGCGATCCCCCTCGCCGAGGCGGTGCTGACCGGCGACCTGCACAGCCGCGAGCGCGACCGTGCGGCGATCAGCCACCACTACGACCTGTCGAACGAGTTCTACGAGCTGATCCTCGACCCGAACATGGCGTACTCGTCGGGCTACCACCGCGAGCCGTCGTGGTCGCTCGAGGAGGCCCAGACCGCCAAGCTCGACCTGATCTGCCGCAAGCTCGGCCTCGAGCCGGGCATGCACCTGGTCGACATCGGGTGCGGCTGGGGCTCCCTGACGCTGCACGCCGCCGAGCGCTACGGCGTCCGGGTCACCGGCGTCACGCTGTCGAGCGAGCAGCGCGACTACGTGCACAAGCGGGCGGCGGAGCGTGGGGTGGGTGACCGCGTCAACGTGAGCCTGCGCCACTTCCGCGACCTCTCGGGTGCGGGCGTCGGCGACGGGGAGATCGACGCCGTCGCGTCGGTCGAGATGGGCGAGCACGTGGGCGATGCCGAGTACGAGGTCTTCACCTCCGCGATCTACCGCTACCTGCGTCCCGGTGGCCGCGTCATGATCCAGCAGATGTCGCGCAGCAACGGGGCCAAGGGCGACCGTCCCGGCGGTGGGCCGTTCATCGAGACCTACATCGCGCCTGACATGCACATGAAGCCGCTGCACCGCACGCTCGAGCTCATCGCGGGCGCCGGCCTCGAGATCCGCGACGTCCAGGCCATGCGTGAGCACTACCCGCAGACCGTCGAGGGCTGGGCCGAGAACCTCGAGTCGAACTGGGACACCGCGGTGGCCCTGGTCGGCGAGGAGATGGCTCGCGTGTGGCGCCTGTACCTGGCCGGCGGATCGCTCGCGTTCGAGGAGAACCGGATGGGCGTTGACCAGATCGTGGCCGTCAAGCCCTCCCCGTCCGGCGTCAGCGACATGCCCACGTCGCAGCTCGACTGGCTGGCATGACAGCCGACCTGTCGGTCAGCCTGACGGCCCTCGGCGTCGGCCTGGCCGTCGTCGTGGCGGTCATGGCCGCGGGGCTCGCCAGCGCCAAGCGCACCGAGCGACTCACGATCGTCGACACCCTGTGGCCGCTCGGCTTCGTCGCGGTCGGCATCGCGAGCGCGCTCGTCTCCCTGGCCGGTGACACCGACCCGGTCCTGCCGTGGATCCTGGCCGGTCTCACCGCCGTCTGGGGCCTGCGCCTCGCGGGCTACCTCCACCGGCGCAACCACGGCAAGGACGAGGACCCGCGATACGCCGAGCTCGCCGAGCAGGACGGCCGCTCGTTCGCCGAGGTCGCCCTCAAGCGCGTCTTCCTGCCGCAGGGCATCGCGATGTACCTCGTGGCCACGCCGCTCATGGTCGGCGCCGGCACGCAGGACCCCGTGTGGTGGCTCGTCGGCCTCGGCGCGGCCGTCTGGCTGCTCGGCTTCGTCTTCGAGTCGGTCGGCGACGCCCAGCTCGCGCGGTTCAAGGCCGACCCGAGCAACCAGGGCCAGCTCATGGACCAGGGCCTGTGGCGCTACACCCGACACCCGAACTACTTCGGCGACGCGTGCGTGTGGGCCGGGCTCTGGCTCGTCGCGGCCTCGTCGTGGGCGGGCGTCGCGACGGCGTTCAGCCCGATCGCGATGGCGTTCTTCCTGACGAAGGTCACGGGGGCCGCCAACAACGAGAAGGGCATGAAGAAGTCCAAGCCCGGCTACGACGAGTACGTACGTCGCACGAGCGGCTTCATCCCCTGGTTCCCGAAGAAGGCCTAGGGCCCGCGGGTTCGTGACCGTTCGCTCAAGGCCGAGGACAAGCGGGCCAGGACGACTCACCGGGGCGCGGGCCGCCGATGATGCATCCGGGTAGCGGTGGCCACCCGGATGCATGATCGGTCTGGCCAAGCTGACGGCCGGCCGCAAGCCCGTGCGGGGTCCGTGCCGCTTGTCGCTCACGCCAGACAGCCCGCACCCGAAGGTCCGGAACCGCCACGCGCCTCAGAGCGAGACGAAGATGTGCACCGCGGCGTCGTGGTCGATCTCGGCCGACTCGCCCTGGCGGGCGATGACGACGCCGTCGTGTCCTCGGCTGACGAGGACGTCGTTGCCCGGGAGCGCGCCGACACGACGCAGGACCGACATGACTTGGGTGTCCTTCTGGATCTCCTCGGCGATGCGGCGCACCACGAGACGCACGGGGTCGTCGCCGGCGCTGACGGCGCGAGGCAGCGACTGGACGCCCAGCAGGAAGTCACCGTCGTCGACGTCCTCACCCAGCTCAGCAAGCCCCGGGATGGGGTTGCCGTACGGCGACTCGGTGGGGTGCTCGAGCAGCTCGATCAGACGCCGCTCCACCTGCTCGGAGATCACGTGCTCCCACCGGCAGGCCTCATCGTGCACGAACTCGAACTCGAGCCCGATGACGTCGGTCAGCAGACGCTCAGCGAGCCGGTGCTTGCGCATCACGCGGGTGGCCAGCTGCCGCCACTTCTCGGACAGCTCCAGGTGGCGGTCGCCCTCGACACTGAGCAGTCCGTCGCGCTCCATGCGCGCCACGGTCTGGCTCACGGTGGGTCCCGACTGGTGGAGGCGCTCGGCGATCCGGGCGCGCAGAGGGACGATGCCCTCCTCCTCGAGCTCGAGGATCGTGCGGAGATACATCTCGGTGGTGTCGATCAGGTCGCTCACGGGATTCATTCTTCCATGACGTGCAATGCGATGAGCAAGGCCGCACGATGGGGCCGTGACCCGATCCGTGATGTATTTCCGCATCGACCTGCGTCTGCACGACCAACCGGCCCTCCGGGAGGCGATCGAGGCCGGTCCTGACGGCGTCGTGCCGCTCTTCGTGTTCGACGACCGACTGTGGGGTCCGTCGAGCGACATCCGCCGAGCGGCCCTCGTCGCGGCGATGCGCGACCTCGGTGACCGCATCGGCGGTCTGCACGTCGTCCATGGCGATCCTGCGGTCGAGGTACCTCGCGTCGTGCGTGCCGCCGAGGCCTCCTCGGTGCACGTCAGCGCCGACTTCCAGCCCTACGGCTCCAAGCGGGACGTCGCCCTCGCCGAGGCCCTGGCCGAGCTCGAGGTGCCCCTCGTCCGCACCGGTTCGCCCTACGCCGTCGCGCCGGGTCGCATCACCAAGCCCGACGGAACCCCGTACAAGGTGTTCACGCCGTTCTTCCGCGCCTGGAAGGAGCACGGCTGGCGCGCGCCCGCGCCCGAGGTGCGGACCGCACCGTGGATCCGACCTGAGGGCCGCACGCACGCCATTCCCGACATCACGCTGCCCGACGGGATCACGCTGCCACCGCTCGGCGAGCGAGCGGCCCGTCGGCGCTGGCGCGAGTGGATCGACGACGTCGCCTCCTACGACGACGTCCGCGACCTGCCCGGCCGCGACGAGACCTCGCGCATGTCGCCCCACCTGGCGTGGGGCACGATCCATCCACGGACGCTGCTGGCCGACCTGGCTCCGCTCCGCTCCCAGGGCGCCGACGCGTACGTGCGCGAGCTCGCGTTCCGCGAGTTCTACGCCGACGTCCTGCACCACCGCCCCGACTCGGCCACCGGCTACTACGACCGGAAGTTCGAGAAGATGCGCTACGACGAGCCGGGCGACGCGTTCGCCGCCTGGCAGGAGGGCACGACCGGCTACCCCATCGTCGACGCCGGCATGCGGCAGCTGCGGGCCGAGGGATGGATGCACAACCGCGTGCGAATGATCGTCGCGAGCTTCCTCGTCAAGGACCTGCACGTCGAGTGGATGCACGGAGCCGCCCACTTCTACCGGTGGCTCGTCGACGGCGACCTCGCCTCGAACCAGCACGGCTGGCAGTGGACCGCCGGCTGCGGAACCGACGCGTCTCCCTACTTCCGAGTCTTCAACCCCATCACGCAGGGCAAGAAGTTTGACCCGGACGGCGTGTACGTGCGGCGGTGGGTCCCCGAGCTCCGCGACGTCCCGGACCGTCACGTGCACGAGCCGTGGACTGCACCCGAGCCCGTCGCCGACTACCCCGCGCCCATCGTCGACCACGCCGAGGAGCGTCGCGAGGCCCTCGACCGGTATGAGGAGATCCGCTGACGGGCCCTGCGTCCGCACCGCCTAGCGTGGGGTCATGGTGACGATCCCGGCCCGTTTCAACGGGCCCGAGCACTCCGGCAACGGTGGCTACGTCTGCGGGCTGCTCGCAGGTCAGGTGGCGACCGACGGCCCCGTGACCGCGACGCTCCGGCTGCCACCTCCGCTCGACGTGCCACTCGCCTGGGAGCGCGCCGGCGACGAGGTCCGCCTCGAGACCCACGGCGGTGCCCTGATCGGCACCGCCCGGCCCGGGACCTTCGAGCGCGAGGCCCTGCCGTTCCCGGACGCCGATGTCGTCGCTGCGGGGCTGGCGTCCTACCCCGGGTTCCACTCCCACCCCTTCGACCGGTGCTTCACGTGTGGCACGGCGCGCGCGGAGGGCGACGGCCTGCGGGTCTTCACAGGACCGGTCGGGGACAACCGCACCGCCGGGCCGTGGCACGTCCACCCGGACCTGGCCGAGCACGGCGTCGTGTCCCCGGCCGTCGTGTGGGCAGCACTGGACTGCCCTGGTGGCTGGTCGGCCGACTTCACGGCCCAGACCATGGTGCTCGGCCGGATGACCGCGCAGCTGATGCACCGCGTCGATCCCGGTGAGCACCTGCACGCCAGCGGACGCCTTGACGATCGCCAGGGGCGCAAGTTCCTGACGTCGACCGCGCTCCACCGCCCCGACGGCACCCTCGTGGGCCGGTCCGAGCAGGTGTGGATCGAGGTCGACCCCGAGCTCTTCGCCTGAGCGCTTACGGCTGGGGGTCCCGAGCGTCGTACGCACGGAAGCGCGGCTGACGCCATGCCAACACGGCGACCAGGGCCACGCAGACGGACCCGCCGAGCACCATCGCCCCGGCCTCTCCCATCCCTGCGGCGAGCGCACCGATCAGGAAGTCACCCATCCGTGGCCCACCTGCCACGACGAGCGTGAAGATGCCCTGCATCCGTCCCCGCAACTCGTCAGGCGCGGCGGTCTGGAGGATCGTCGACCGGAAGGCTGAGCTGACCATGTCGGCCCCGCCTGAAACCGCGATGCAGCCGACGCACAGCCACAGCAGTCCCGCCGCGCCCGTGGCCGCGAATCCCGCCACTGCGACCGCGGCACCGTAGACCGCCACCGCGACGAGCACGGCAAGGCCCTGACGACGGACTCCACTGACCCACCCGGAGACCAGGAACGCGAGGAAGGACCCCACCGCGGGGGCCGCCTGCAGCAGGCCGAGGGTGCTTGCCGAGGAGGCGAACACGCTCAGGGCGAGCGCCGGCATGAGGGCACGGGGCTGGGCGAACACCATCGCGACGACGTCGACGACGAAGGTCGACCGGACGTTCGGGGCGTGCCGCAGGAAGGCGAGACCATCGACGACCGACCGGAGGCCGGGCACGGAGGGTGCGGCGCTCGGCGGGGGCATGCGAGGCAGGCGCACGAGTGCGTAGAGGGAGGCCGTGAAGGTCAGGACGTCGACGCCGTAGGCCGCTTCGACGCCGTGCCACGCGATGACCCCACCGCCCGCCAGCGCGCCGACCGAGAATCCCAGCGTGAAGGCGGCCATGCCCAGGGCGTTGGCGGCCGGTAGGAGCTCGGCCGGCAGGAGCCGCGGAAGCATCGCGCCGCGCGCGGGGTTGTTGACCGCGAACATCGCCGACTGCACCGCGACGAGCCCGTAGAGAAGGCCGACTGACTCGTTGCCCAGCACGGCCTGCACGAAGAATGCGATCGAGCAGATCCAGAGACCGATGGCCGACCAGAGCGCGACCGTGCGGCGGTCGTACGCGTCGACGAGGGCACCGCCGTAGAGGCCGCCGGCCACGAGCGGGAGGAGGCTGCTGAGCCCGATCAGGCCGACCGCGAACGACGACTCCGTGAGTCGGTACACCTGGTAGCCGGTCGCGACGATCGTCATCTGTGCGCCGACGTTCGAGATGGTTTGGCCCGTCCACACCCGCCGGTAGTCCGCCGAGTGGCGCAAGGGCCTCAGGTCGGTCAGCAGACCCGACCGACGACCCCGCTGCTCACTCACCGGAACATCGTTGCACCCCGGAACCACTGCGGGTCGAGGTGTCCAGCCCTCAGGCTCGAAGCGGGTACTCCTGCGCCTCGCGGGTGTGTCGTGCGGTTTGGCGGATGTGTCGGAGGTGTTGGCGGGTGGTGCGCCTCTGGGTCAGGTTGATGGGTCTGCCGTCGCGGGTGGTGAGGTCGAACTTGCCCCGGCCGAGGGCTTCGATGACGAGCAACCCGCGGTGGACCAGGTTGTGGCAGCTCTGGCAGATGCCGATGAGTCCGTCGAGGTCAGTCTTGCCGCCGTTGGACCACCAGGTGGTGTGGTGGAT
>JAHEXN010000038.1:0-13850 GCA_023252095.1 Actinomycetes bacterium
AATGTAGGGCGGACGTCCAGGACCCGCACCTGGAAACGACCGCTCCGGAGGCGCATCTACCCGTCTCATCGCGGGTACTCGAATGGCATGGCTTCCACGACGACGATCAACCCCGCCAACGGTGAGGACCTGAAGACCTACGAGCTGCACACCGACGAGGAGGTCGGGCAGATCATCGAGGCGACGCACGCGGCCTTCGACTCCTGGCGCAAGATCCCGCTCGAGGAGCGCGCCGACACGATTCGCGCGATCGGCTCGCTGCTGCGCAAGAACGAGCGCGAGCTCGCCGAGCTGATGACCGCTGAGATGGGCAAGCCCCTCGAGCAGGGCTCGCAGGAGGTGCAGCTGTGCGCCGCGATCTGCGACTGGACCGCCGACAACGCCGCCGACGCGCTCGCCGACATCGACCAGCCGATGGAGGGCGGCCGGGCGATCATCACGCACGCTCCGGTCGGCGTGATCTACGGCATCCAGCCGTGGAACTTCCCGATCTACCAGGTCATCCGCTACAGCGTCCCGCAGCTCGTGGCCGGCAACACGGTGCTTCTGAAGCACGCCAACTCGGTGTTCGGCACGGCGCTGCGCCTCGAGGAGATCTACCGTGAAGCGGGTCTGCCCGAGGACGCGTTCCGGGCGTTGCTGATCGACCACGACCAGTCCGACGACGTCATCGCGCATCAGAAGGTGCGAGGCGTGACCCTGACCGGCTCCGACGTCGCCGGGAAGCACGTCGCCGCGTTGGCGGGGGAGCACCTGAAGAAGTCGGTCGTCGAGCTGGGAAGCAACGACGCCTACCTCGTCCTCTCCGACGCGGACGTCGACCTCGCGGTGGAGGTCAGCGTGCAGGGCCGCATCACCAACAACGGCCAGACGTGCGTGGGCGCCAAGCGGTTCATCGTCGTCGACGCGGTCTATGACGAGTTCCGCGACGCCTACGTCGAGGCCATGAAGGCCGTCGAGCTGGGCGACCCGATGGAGGAGGGCACTGCCCTCGGCCCGATGTCGCGCGAGCAATTGCGCGACGAGCTCCACGACCAGGTCACCGAGTCGGTCAGTGCCGGCGCCACCGTGCTCGTCGGCGGCGAGAAGCCCGACCGTGCCGGCGCCTGGTATCCGGCGACCGTGATCGAGGACGTCACGCCCGGCCAGCCCGCCTACGACGACGAGCTCTTCGGCCCGGTCGCGGCGCTGATCCGTGCGAAGGGCGACGCGGACGCCATGCGGATCGCCAACGACTCGCGCTACGGCCTCGGCGGCGGCATCTTCTCGCGCGACGAGAAGCGCGCCATCGAGCTGGCCCGCACCGAGTTCGACACCGGCATGGTCAACATCAACGGCTTCAGCCTCGCCCAGCCCAACCTGCCGTTCGGCGGCGTCAAGGACTCCGGCTACGGCCGCGAGCACGGCGACGCGGGATTCAAGGAGTTCGTGAACGTGAAGACGCTGATGATCGCCGAGGCGTAAGGCCACCCTCGACGTGACGGCTTGCGGGGGCGCGAGAGACTGAGGTCGTGGCCGAGTACTGCGACCGTTGCGACCTGCCTCTCGACCAGTGCGTGCACGGTCGCCCCGAGCCGGTCGTGGTGCCGAAGGTCGTCGAGCTTAAGACGCCGCCTGCGCCTCGACGGGCGAAGCCGGCGCAGCCGCGAGTCGAGACTCGTCGGGTCGCGGCGGCTCGGAGCACGTCCCAGACGGCGTACCGCCAGGCCCTCCTCGAGGTCATGCGGGACATGGGTGGCCGCGGCGAGGCAGAGGAGATCCTCGCCGAGGTCGAGCGACGTCTGGCGCCCCGCCTCCGGGACCGCGATTACGAAGAAGTGCAGGGTGAAGCGCGATGGCGGCGTGCCGCCCGTTTCGAACGCAAGGACATGGTCGAGGCCGGTCTGATCGAGCCGGTGATCGAGCGTGGCGTCTGGCAGCTGACGCCGGCGGGTCTGAGCGAGGTCTGACCTAGGCGGGCGGCGGGGCGCGCGCGAGCCCGAGATGGAGGCGCACGATGGTCTCGGCGCCGAGTGGTCCCGCCGCCTGCAGCCGCGAAAAGACCGGAGCAGTCGCAAGACCCGATCGGTAGATTCGATCTATGGCGCTTTGGACGAACTATCGCTCCCTCGCCGGCGCGGGCGTTGGGTTCGTGTCAGGCGGTGAACCCATCGATGGGTGTGACTCGATGACGCTGTTGATCGTAGGAAGTTCGTCCGATGACATCGTGGCCAGGGCCCGCGATCTTGGGCTTTGGCATCCGGCCGCGTGGGAAGACGTGCGGGTTCGACCTCGGGATCTCGAGTCGGTGCTTGCCGATCCCCGAGGATTTCTCTGGAAGCCTGGCCACGAGCGCGATTGGCGCCGCTCCGACTCTTGGCCGTACGAACCAGGATCTTCGACGTAGCGGAGTTCCGCTTCAAGGTCTGAATCGGGTCGACTTCCACAGACCCGGCTGCGCCGGCATGTCCGCCGTCATCGCAATGATCGAGGCTGCCCACAGTGGCTGCCCGCCCTCCTCGTCCGCACCGCTGAGGGCGCAGGCGTGGACCGGGGTGCCGGTCTCGATTTCGGTGACGGCTGCGTTGAGGCCTGCTCGTCGATCGCCCCTCGTCGGTCGTCGCGAAGGAAGGGCCGTGACGATCGCCCGCCGACAGTGGGAGCATCACTCACGTGAACCTCGGCAACACGGACTGGCCCTCGGCGGTCATCGCGTCGATCGCCCTCGTCGTGTCGATCGTGGCGCTGGCCCGGACAGTCCGGCGCGATCGGTTGGCTCAGGCGCAGCAGGTCTCGGCGTGGGTGTCGTACCACGAGCCCGACGACCTGCTCGTGTCCTCGCGGGCCGGGGCGCCGTGCCTGATCGTCGCGAACCAGAGCAGCCAGCCGATCTACGACTGGCACGTCGAGTACTTCTACCGAGGCGAGCTCATCGGACGAACCCGAGTGCGCAAGACCGTGCCGGGCGGTGGGCGCGAGATCGTCACACTGAACGGCGAGACGCAGTCGACGTTCCATGATCGGCAGGGCGAGGACCGTGGCGAGCCCGACCGGGCGTTCAGCGACATCGTCGCCGCCGTCGCGTTCCGCGACGCGAGCGGCAAGCGATGGAAGCGCGACGCAGTGGGCAACCTGAGTCGCGATCGCTCGTCCTAGAGTCGGTGCCTCACAGCGCCTGGTTGGTGCGGACCAGCAGCGCGTCGAGCTGCGACGCCACGTCGCGGCGGTTGTCGCGGCGGGCCCTGAGCGAGGAGAACGGCAGTTGCAGCCGGATCCGCAGCGAGTGCAGCTCCCTGATGGCCGTCGTTGCCAGCTCATACCGGTCCGACTCGGGCTCCGTGGTCTGGATGACCTCGTGGAACGTCACCACGGCGAGATCGATGCGAGCCAGCAGGCGCTGGGTCGCGCTCTTCGCCTGGAGTCCCCGCACGACCTCGGCGGCCTGCTCACGATTCTCCGGTCGAGCCAGCCACGCGATCACGGCAGGGCCAGCGATCGTGGCGACCTTGGGACCGAGGAGTCGAAGGACGCTAGAGACCGCATTGGCCATCAGTCGTCCTTCCCTCGCGCGCCTCGATCGTATCGGTCTGGCGGGGACGCGCCCGTCACCGAGCGGCGGCCGAGGCCGGGTCTGTGCTGAGAACGCGGACCGCGAGGGCCGTGGTTGCTTCCACGTCGAGGAAGCTCACGACTTGGTTCACGCGGTGGGTGTCGAGGGGAAGCAGTCCTGGTGTGCCGGGGATGTCCGGGGTGATGCCGAGGTCGAGGTCGTCGTGCCCCTGCATCAATCGGATGTTGAAGTCATACCGCTCCCGCGCGCCCGGGGCAGCCAGTCGCTTGACGACCGTGGCTCCCATCCGCCGCGCTCCGACCTCCATCGCCCACGAGTCCAGGGTGGCCGCGACAGCGCGTCCCTCCTGGGCGTCGATGTCGGCCCAGACGGTCGACATGGGTCCGACCTGCGTGAGGAGGATCGCCGCGGTCTTCTCGCCGATGCCGTCGACGCCGGGCAAGTTGTCGCTCGCGTCGCCGCGGAGGGCGGCGAAGTCGAGGTAACGGTCGGCCGCGACGCCGTAGAGGGCGATGAGCCGTGCCGGATTGAGGAGCGGGGATCCGCTGATGCCGCCGTTGATCAGCCGCAGCACCTGCGTGTGGTCGCTGATGTGCGCGAACGCGTCACGGTCGGACGTGATGATGACGCAGTCCCAGTCGTTGTCGCGCGCCCACGTCGCGGCGGAGGCGCTGACGTCATCCGCCTCGAGGCCTGGGGGAGTCAGCGTGGCCAAGCCGAGCGCGTCGAGCATCGCGCCCGCTCGGTCGAGCTGCTCGACGAGCTGCGCGTCCTTCTCGGTCCGCCCCGCCTTGTAGTCGGGGTAGAAGTTGCGGCGCACGGAGGCAGTGCGATCGTCGAGCCCGAAGATCACGGCGTCGGGCGCGAATCCGTCGATCGCCTCGAGGATCTGGCGCAGCATCCCGTGCAGAGCCCACGCGGGACGGCCGGACCGGTCGACGCTCCGGGTGTGGGCCCGTGCGTGGTGGTTGCGGTGCAGCAGTGACGGTGCGTCCACCACGAGCAACAGCCGGCGTGGGCGATCTTCGGAAGCAGGCATGGGCGACCGTGATCCTACGTGCGTGTTCGATGTGGCAGCGAAGGTTCAGTCTCCTTCGTGGCTTGTGGCGGTGAAAGTGGCAGCCGTACCCCGTACGATCCGCGTCATAGGTCCTTCAGGCACTTTGCCGCGAGAGGTGGTCTTACATGTACCCGACGATCGAGTCGAGTGTTCACGACATCTTCTATGCGAAGTGGCAGATTACCGACGGGATCAAGGTCCCTACGACTGAAGACATCGTCATGAAGAACGGCGGCCGGCGAATCGAAGCCACCTACTTATATGCCGATCTTGCCGGATCAAGTCAGCTCGCCCATTCAATGCTTCCAGAGACGACGGCCACGATTGTTCGCGCTTACATCAACAGCGCCTCTCGGATCATCCGGCACTACGGAGGCGAGATTCGCAGCTTCGATGGCGACCGGGTGATGGCGATCTACATGGGTGACGACAAGAGTCAGAAGGCCGTTCGTAGCGCATTCGCCATCAATTGGGCCGTCGAGTTCCCGATCAAAGAAGCGATCAATAAAAGATGGAACGATGTGTCGGGAGAGTACTCAATCTCTCACGGTGTGGGCATCGATCAAGGTGAGGCACTGATCGTGCGCGGGGGCGTTCGCGACAACAACGACTTGATTTCAATCGGACATGCTCCGAACGACGCAGCCCGACTGAGTGACTATCGCAGATCAACCATCAACATCACCCAGAGCGTTTACGAAGATCTTGACCAGTCCCTGACGTTAGCCTCGGACGGGACAAAGTCGATGTGGAGCTCGTCTGACGGACGAGCAGCGCTTGGTCAGTTCGCTCGCTGTCATCACAGCGACTACTACTGGAAGCCGTGAGGTGTAGATATGTGTGCTGAGACCGAGCGTGACGTGGACGTCGAGAGGGCTATCGGTACCGCATGGAGTGTCCACACTGCTCTTGGGGACTGGACGGGACGAGTGGACGGTAAAGCCTCGATCTTCCTGACGCTTGAATCAGCCTTACTCGCGGCAGTCGTCAGTTCCTCAGGGTCCGACGGGCGGCTGGCGGCGAAGAGACTCAGTTCCGGTCTCGAGAACACGACATACTGGATTGGCGTCGGAGCGCTTTGCGGTGCGTTGATACTCGCGGCCGGCGTAGTCGTGCCTCAACTCAGACGCTGGCGAACCCGCAAGGCCGGAGAGGAGTGGCGGACCAACGTCGTGTACTTCGGACATCTTCGGCATTGGGATCCCGCCGATCTGCAGCGAGAGCTGCTTAGGCAGCCGGAGGCACTGGAGTCACTGAGTCGACAGATGGTGCGAATGAGCAAGATTTCATGGCGCAAGCACAGTTGGACACAGTTGTCGATGCTTTGCGCATTACTCGGCACGGGATCCATCGTGCTTTGCCTACTTCTGGTCCGCTGAGCTTCATGAGCATTAGAGACGAGCTCATCGCTGCCCGAGACAGCATCGTCCATGCGGACTTCGCCCAGAGGACCGGCTCGGTGGTACCGAATACTTCCGACGTCGGGTATGACCAAGCCGTCAAGCTGGATGCGACCTACCTTTACTCGGATATGGTCAACAGCAGCGGTCTCCGAGCCGCCTGTCCTCCGACCACCGTTGGGAAGGTGTTACGTCTCTATCTCGACCTGTCGGTGAGGATAACGAGGTCTCAACAGGGCCATATTCGAAGCTTTGATGGCGACCGCGTAATGGGAATTTTCATTGGCGCCGATCGGGCTGATCGTGCCGTGAAGGCTGCCTTGCAAATCCTGTGGGCGTGCGATGAGCTGATACAGCCCGAGATCAGTGGACGATACAAGAGCATCCAGAAATCTGGTTGGCGTCTAAAGCCGGCCTCTGGTGTTGCCTCCTCCTCTGCGCTCCTCGTGCGGGGCGGTGTCAGACGCTCAAGCAGCGACCTTGTCTCAATCGGCGTGGCACCTAACCTCGCCGCGAAATTGAGTGACATTCGTAGTTCGCCCTACCAGACGAGAATTGGGAAAGGCACCTACGCCATGCTCAGCGACTCACTAAAGCGCGGTGCGAAAGGCAACCTGGACATGTGGGACGGCGTCTACTCGCTGAAGATGGCGAACCAGCCGTTCGAGTACTACCGCTCGTCCTATCGATGGCGGGTCTAGGAGGAGTTTCCAGACTTCGAGCACTCCAAGAAAAGTCGATCCGGTCAAGCAGTTCGACTGTAGCGGTACTTCACGTCAATCAGGTCGCGATGCTGTGATAGAAAGCGTCTGAAGGCAATGCTCGAGTTCTTTGGTCCACCTTTGGTCCACCTTTGGTCCCCCGGATAGGTGCCGGTCTCCAACAGCGGAAGCCGGGCCTCAGTCCGTCAACCACGGCCTCGCAGCAGCAACCAGCCGCCGCCGCTTCGCGTCGTCGAGGCCGTCCCACTGGCGCACCATCATGGTGCTGCGCGGGTTGGACTCGAACACGTCGCGGTGGTCGCGCACGAAGGTCCAGAACAGTCCGTCCCACACGTCGGTCCAGTCGCCGGCGGGCAGGTCGGACATCTTCTTGAGGTAACTGCTCGCCGAGACGTAGAGCTTGGTCGTGATGGCCGAGCCGGACGCGTACTGGCTCATCGCGTAGACGTTCGGCACCATGACCCAGTCGTAGGCGTCGACGAACATCGCCATGAACCACGCGTAGACCTCGTCGGGGTGCACGCGCAGCAGGCACAGGGCGTTGCCGAGCACCATGAGCCGTTCGATGTGGTGCGCGTAGCCCGTGTCGAGCACGCGGCGCAGCACGGTGTCGACGGGCTCCAGCCCGGTCTCGGCGGTCCACCAGCCGGGTGGCAGCTCGCGGTAGTGATCGAGCGCATTGGTCGTGCGTAGCCTCCGACCGCGGGAGACGTAGCTGCCGCGCATGTACTCGCGCCAGCCGATGAGCTGGCGCACGAGTCCCTCGTACGACGCGATCGGTACTGCGTTGCGCTCGGCGTGCCGGACGACCCGGTTCAGCACGTCGGCCGGGTCGAGCAGGCCGATGTTGAGCGCGGGTGTGAGGGCCGCGTGGAACACGAAGCCGTGCTCGGTCGAGATCGCGTCCTCGTACGGGCCGAACTCGTGGAAGCGCTGCTCCAGGAACTCGTCCAGCATCCCGCTGGCCTGCTCGCGCGTGACGGCCCAGGCGAACTTCGCAGGATCACCTGGGGCGTCGGGGAAGCGTTCACGTACGAAGGAGATCGCCTCCTGCGTGACCTCGTCCGGGTCGGGTCGCGCGGTGGCTGGGACGGGGTGGTTCTTCGGCAGCTTCTTGCGGTTCTCGGCGTCGAACGACCACTGCCCGCCGACCGGCTCGCCGTCGTCCACGAGCACGTCGAGGCGCCGACGCTGCCACGCGTAGAAGTGCGCCATGCGGGTGCGTTTGCCCCTGAACTGCTCGGCGACGTCCTCGGCCGAGGTCAGGAAGTTCGGCGTCGCCAGCACCTCGACCTCCACGCCAGCGTCCGCCGCGGCGCCTTGCAGGTCACGCTCGAGCCAGTCGTCGACGACGTCGTGCCACGTGACAGCGTCGGCGCCCTCGAGCACCCGGGTCATCGCGAGGCGGCTCGTCGTGCGCCCGTCGGTGCGGACCCACTCGACCGTCTTGCCGGCCTCAGCGAGCTCGCGCGCGTGGTGCTCCATCGAGGCGCGGTGCAGCACGAGCTTGTGCGCGTGGAACGGGTACTGCCGGAACAGCAGGTCGTGCTCGACCAGCACGAACGCGTCGGCCTCGACGTCGAGGTTCTGCGCGAACAGCTGGTGGGGGAGCACGAGGTGGACGCGGCGCACACCTCATCCCACCATCGCCGCGCCGGTCCCGCTTGGGCAAGCAGTGGTCACTGCTCGGCGCAGATGTCCTTGACCAACGTGCGAATCTGCTCGAAGCCGACGATGCGCCCCGAGTCGTCGTCCTCGTACTCCGCGACCACGGCGACTCCGTAGTCCCGGGTGAGCACGTCGAACGCCTTCTCCAGGTCTCCGGTCACGAGGGCGACGTTCCCGGCCTCGGTCGTCTGCGAGAAGTTCACGACGAAGTCGTCGGTGCGCAGGCCGCCGATCTGCTCGTTGATCGACTGCGCCTGATCGGTGCCGAGCTCGCGGTCGCACGTCGTGCCTGGCGCGACGAGGACCGTGTCGCCGGGTTCGTCCTTCTCCGTGGAGCAGCCGGCGAGGACGAGTGATCCAGCCGCGAGTGCAGCGAGCAGCAACCTCGATGAACAGGTGGGCGCCGATCCGGCCATGGGCCGATTGTAGAAGCCGGCCGGGTCGACGCCATCTGGGACGAACGTCCGAGTTGCGACGGTCCGGGTGGCACCCCACGATGGCTGCGGGAGGGTGGGAAAGGAGTGGGGGATGGACCCCTCACGCACCGATCACAACTCGACCGCCTCCCTTGACAGCGACGACGGCGTTGCCGAGCGAACGCCGACCCCCGGCAACGAAGAATTCCCCGAGCTCAAGAAGCCCAAATTCGGGTGGGCCCGCTACAACCTCGCCGGGCTGGCGCTGATCGCAGCGTTGGGCGCCGTATTCGGAGCCGTCCTGCTGGCGATGGGCGAGCCTGTCGGCGGAGCCATCCTGCTCGGCGGCGGTGTGCTCGTGCTGCTCGCGTCGTGGGCGTGGCACCGCAAGATGAAGCAGATCGAACGCGACCCGTCGGCCCGCAACCCGCAGGACAACCCGGTGAACCGGTTCCTGCTGCGGCTGCGCCGAGATCATCCGGTCCTCTACTCGATCCTCTTCGTGCTGATGCTGATCCTCTTCGCCTACACCCTCTACCTGAAATGGACGAACTGATGGCCTCCATGCGCTACAAGCCCAGCAAGCCCGCCGCACTCCTGTCGGTTCCGTTTGGCATCGGCATGATCGTCTTCGCCGTGTCCGAGTTCTGGGGCTCGAAGGGGATGGAGGGCAATGGCAAGTGGTTCCTGGCCTTCTGGGTCGCCGGAGTCATCGCGATCGTCGGGTTCAACCTGTGGGCCGCCTTCTCCGAGCGGGGGAGCCTCGCGACCTTCACGTCGGTCGAGGACGACAAGGCGTAGTCGGCCCGGCTCACCCGTCCAGCCATGCCAGGTCATCGAGCTGGTCGAGCTCGACTAGTGGATGAGGCGAGGTCAGGTCGCCCGCGAGGCAAGCGCGCCATCGTCTGCGGTGCAGATGAACCTGCACGACCATCGTGTAGACGTCGGCGGCGCTGACGTCCCACTCGACCATGCTCTGGTTGCCGGGCGAGTCAAACCACTCCGGCGTGAGCTGCTCACGACGGCCCGAGGCCAGACGCGGCCAGCGGGACGGTTGGATCGTCGACTTCACCTCGATCGCCACGAGTCGTTCGAGCGTCGAGTCGAGCATCAGCAGGTCGATCCCGTGGCCCGAGGAGTACCCGGCGGTGTCGTCGTCAACGGGCTGCCAACCCTGGTCCGCGAGCATGCTCTCGACGATGGCCTCGGCGATGTTGCCCAGCACCGGCAGAACCTCGGACCGGACCGCTGCCGGGACCGGAGTGCCACCGAGCAACCGGCCGCTGATCACGCGCTCCGCGGCGGCGATCCGCACGGGGTCGTCGAGCAGCTTCGGCTCGGCGACCAGGCACGCCTCGAGCGAGTCGTCCGCGATCTCGAACTGGGTGCTGTCCCTGATCGCTCGCAACAGTCCCGAGCGGATGTCGGACGCCATGGTCACTCCTCGACGGGTTGCCGGTGCGGTCGTGCGGGAGTGGTCAGCATGGTCGTCACGGTCGGCGATGTCGAGTTCCGGGCGATCGACGCCCTCAGCATCGTTCGCTCGTCAGGCGAAGGGACCGTCGAGGAAGGCCCACTGCAGCAGCATGACGGTCTTCGCGTCGACGATGTCGGTGCCGATCCGGGCGCGGGCGTCGTCGACATCGAGCTCGACGGTCTCGATGTCCTCGCCTTCCGCAGCCACGCCGTGACTCGTGCCGCGCAGGTCGTCGCGTCGGTAGGGGGCGGCGAAGAAGTGGAGTCGCTCGGTGACCGAGCCGGGGCTCATGAAGACGTCGAACACGTGCTGCACCTCGCCGACCTCCACCCCGGTCTCCTCGACGGCTTCGCGACGGATTGCGGCTACGGGGTCGTCCTCGTCGAGGAGGCCGGCGGCGGTCTCGAGGAGCATCCCGTCGGGGTGGCCATTGACGTAGACGGGGAAGCGAAACTGCCGCGTCAGCAGCACGGTGCGGCGCTCGGTGTCGTACAGCAGGATCGTCGCACCGTCGCCGCGGTCGTACGTCTCGCGGCGCTCGGTCGTCCACGTGCCGTCCGACCCGCGCCGGTTGAATGTCGTGGCGCGCAGCACGTACCAGTCGTTCGCCAGCACCTCGACGTCGCGCACGACGATGTCGGGGTTGCGGGTCAGGTCGCGTCCGGTCAGGTGGAGCCCGGTGCGGCCACGGCGGTCGGGGACGTCGATGCCTTCAGTCACCCGCCCGAGCCTGCCATGCTCACCCGCCGATCGACGCGGCGACGACCAGGAACGAGTTGCCGTCGAGGTCGCGCAGGCAGAACTGGTCCGGGAACCCCATCAGCGGTGCGCCGCTCCACATCGTGACTCGGTCAGTCGGGAGCAGGGAGTCGTCGACGTCGACGCCCCGGGCAGCGAGGGCTGCTTGGTCGCCGACGACATCGGTGCTCGACAGGACGATGCCCGTCTCGATCCCCGCGGGCCGTGCGGCGGACGCCGGCACCAGGCAGAGGTTCGAGCTGCCCTCGGCTGGAGAGACCTCGAGCCACCGCTCACCGGTGGGATACGTGAAGTCGTTGACCTTCAGCATGCCCAGCGCCTCGGTGTAGAAATCGAGGGCGCGCTGCTGATCCGCCACTGGGACGACCACGGTGGCCACCTGGCCGAGGTGCGTGGACAGCGTCATCCCGACAACCTAGCCCTGCCCAGGCCCGACCCATCGGATGTCGGTCCACCCGACCCAGCCGCGCTGCTCGAGCATCCGGAGCATCCGGCCGGCCGCCGGGAAAGCCGCGACGAACGCCTCGTCCAGGAGGCGGATCAGGTCGTCACTCACGACCGGAACCATCTCGGGGTCGGTCAGCTCGGTGGCCCGCGCGCCCGCAGCCTGGATGAAGGCGAGGACACGGTCGACCAGGGCCGACATGGCCTCATCGCCCAGGTCGCCCTCCGCGAACTCGCCGATGTCGAGATAGAGGCGCCGGAGGTCAGGGTCCTCGATCTGGATCCGCTTGACGTCCATGAGCAGCGGGATCGCCTCCGGCATCTGCGCGGCGATGAGGATCCAGCTGTCGCGCTCGATCTCGATGACCCGCTCGTGGAAGCCGAGCTCCCGCATGCGGGCCAGGAACTCAGCGACCTCGGCCGGCAGGGCGAGGCTGTCGCCCGCCGCGAGCAGGGCGATGCGTCGACGGTGCTCCTGCCGCTCGCGGACCTCGTCCTGCAGGCGCCGGTCGATCTCCACGACGGAGGCGGCGAAGGCGTCGGGCCCGGCGTCGAGCATCGTCTGCACGCGGGCGAGGGGCACGCCCGCGTCGGCGAGCGTGCGGATGCGGATGAGTCGCACGACGTCGTGGGCTCCGTAACGGCGGTAGCCGGAGTGGTCGCGCGCAGGCTCCTCGAGCAGCCCCTTCGCGTGGTAGTGCCGCACGGCCCGCACCGTGACGCCTGCGTAGGAGGCGAGCTGGCTGATCGTCAGCACGGTGTCCTCCTCGACCTCGTCCAGACAGCCCCGGTCACGAGATCCGTCGCCGATAGGTTCTCATCGCCAGGGCGTAAGCCACCACCAGCAGCCCGACGCACCACGCGACGGCGATCCAACCGTCGTCGCCGACGGGCTGCTCGGCCAGCAGGTGACGGAGCGTGTTGACGATCGACGTCACGGGCTGGTGCTCGGCGAACCAGCGCACGGGGCCGGGCATGCCGTCGGTCGGCACGAACGCCGAGCTGATGAACGGCAGGAACACGAGCGGGTAGGAGAAGCCGCTGACCCCGTCGACGGACTTCGCGGTCAGGCCAGGAATCACGGCCAGCCAGGTCAGCGCCAGGGTGAACAGCGCCAGCAGCCCGACGACACCGAGCCACGCGGCGATCCCGGCGCCGGATCGGAACCCCATCAGCAGCGCCACGAGCACGACCAGCACGAGTGAGACGGCGTTCGCCACGATGGAGGTCAGCACGTGGCCCCACAGCACGGCCGATCGGGCAATCGGCATCGACTGCAGGCGCTCGAACAGGCCCGTCGAGACGTCGGTGAACAGGCGGAACGCGGTGTAGGAGATGCCCGAGGCGACCGTGATCAGCAGGATCCCCGGGAGCAGGTAGTTGACGTAGTTCTCCTGCCCGACCGAGATCGAGCCGCCGAGGACGTAGACGAACAGCAGCAGCATCGCGACCGGGGTGATCGCCGTCGTGATGATCGTGTCGGGGCTGCGGGAGATGTGGCGCAGCGAGCGCCCGAGCAAGGTGGCCGTGTCGCTGACGTGCGCGGCGTTCATGGTGGAGGTCACGGCGGGGGTCCTCACTGCTGCTGTCCGACGAGGGCGAGGAAGACGTCCTCGAGCGTGGGCTGCTTCTGCACGTACTCGACCTTGGCCGGGGGGAGAAGCTCCCGGAGCTCGGCCACCGTCCCGTCGGCGATGATGCGTCCGCCGTGCAGGATCGCGATGGAGTCGGCCAGCTGCTCGGCCTCGTCGAGGTACTGCGTCGTGAGCAGCACGGTGGTGCCACCGGCGGCGAGCTCACCGACCGTGCGCCAGACCTCGATCCGCGACTGGGGATCAAGGCCCGTCGTGGGCTCGTCGAGGAACAGCACCGGAGGATCGCCGATCAGGCTCATCGCGATGTCGAGGCGACGCCGCATTCCGCCGGAGTACGTCGCAGCTCGCCGGTCTGCGGCATCGATCAGGTCGAAGCGCGCGAGCAGGTCGGACGCGATGGCACGGGGGTCGGCCACGTGCCGCAGGCGCCCGATCAGCATCAGGTTCTCGCGGCCGGTCAGGATCTCGTCGACGGCGGCGAACTGCCCCGTCAGGCTGATCGCGGCGCGCACCTGGTGCGG
This sequence comes from Actinomycetes bacterium, assembly GCA_023252095.1. Classification (GTDB taxonomy): domain Bacteria; phylum Actinomycetota; class Actinomycetes; order Propionibacteriales; family Nocardioidaceae; genus Aeromicrobium. Next base: position 13,613 of record JAHEXN010000038.1, read on the forward strand.
CTGCGTCGCGACGTCGTGCCCGACCACGGTGGCCGTGCCGCTGTCGGCGGTGAGCAGGGTCGACAGGATCCGCACGAGCGTGGTCTTGCCGGCGCCGTTCGCGCCGAGCAGCGCGTGGATCGACCCGGCGGCGATCGTCAGGTCGATCCCGTCCAGGACGCGGTGCTCGCCGTAGGACTTCGTGAGGCCTGCGACCGTGATGGCCGGGCCCACGGGTGGGGGAGAGATGGTCATGGAT
>JAHEXN010000038.1:13860-17146 GCA_023252095.1 Actinomycetes bacterium
AAGGTTGACCCTGCGTCAGGGTCAAGCACCGATCTCAGTCCGTCAGGCTGAGGGGGCCGTGCGGGCGACGAGGTCGCGCACCACGCCGATGAGTCCGTCGCGTCCGGCCGCGCCACGCTGGCGGACCGCGCCGCCGCCCGTGCGCAGCAGCCGGTCGATGCCCGCGCGGACCAGGTCTGCGTCACCGGTGCGCGTGAGCGCGGGTGTGACGTAGTCGACGAGCACGGCGAACGCGTCCGTTGCGGGGATCGGTTCGGCGGTGAGCGGATGCAGCAGTCGACCCGTCGGTCCGTCGTGTCGGGCGAGCCACCGGGCGGCGCGCAGCATCTCGACCCGCCACGGTGATCCCGGGCGCTCCGCGGCGACGGTGTCGACGAGCGCCCGCGTCAGGGCGGTGACGAGCAGGACGTCGTCGATGTCGGTGCAGACGTCGGCCACCCGGACCTCGACGGTCGGGAACGATGCCGAGGGTCGCGCGTCGAGGTAGACCATGCCCTCGTCCAGCACGGCTCCGGTCGAGATCAGGGCGTCGATCGTGGCCCGGTAACCCGCCGCCGATCCGAAAGCCTCGCCCGGACCAGCGGCGGGCCACCGGTCCCAGACGATGCCGCGCCAGCTCGCATGCCCCGTGTCCTCGCCGCGGTCGAAGGGCGAGTTCGCCGAGAGCGCGATCAGGAGCGGCAACCACGGACGCAGGGCGTCGACGACCCGCACGCGCGCGTCGTCACCCTCGACGTCGACGTGGACGTGCATCCCGCACACCGTGGCCCGGCGCCCGAGCGCGCCGAAGGTCCGCAGCATTCGCGCGTACCGCTCGTTCGGCGTCGGCACGTGGTCCTCCTGCGCCATCACGAGGGTGCCCGAGGCCATGAGGGAGGCGCCGGCCCGGGCCGCTGCGTGGGCGGCTCGACGCCGGGCCGCGAGCACGTGCTCGCGGAGCTCGACCATCGAGCGGCACGGGTCGGTCGCGGTCTCGATCTGCTCGAGGAAGAGCTCCTGCTCGACGTCCTCATCCTGCTCACCCGATCGCTCGTCGGCGCGCAGGACGCGCGCGGAGACGGGCTTGCCGCGGCCGGTGACGAGGTCGACGAGGAACATCTCCTCCTCCACCCCCACCTGCCGCATCTCGTCGCTCATGCCAAGGGTGTTCCCCGTAGGCGTCGAGCCACGCGGTCAGGTGCCGCAGTAGGTCGTGTAGCGGCCGAAGTCCTGCGGGGCGGGCTCGGCGAAGCGCTCCAGTCCCGGACGCTCGTCGAACGGGTGCTGCACGGCGGCCAGCAGCTCGTGCACCGGCGCGAGGTCTCCGGCGGTCGCGGCGTCGAGCGCCTCCTCGACCAGGTGGTTGCGCGGCACGTAGACGGGGTTGGTGCGGTCCATCAGGTCGGCGTCGGGGCCGTGGTCGCGCCAGCGATGCAGCCAGGCGTCGATGCCCGGCAGGTCGACGAAGAGCCCGCGGAACAGCTCGGCGTCGCCACGAGCCGCTGCCCCGAGAGCGCGGAACCCGCTCGTCCAGTCGACGTGGCTCTCGCGCAGCAGCACCAGCAGCTGCTCGCCGAGGTCGACGGCAACGGCGTCGTCCGGGCCGGACGCGAAGCCCATCTTCGCCAGCAGACCCGTCGCGTACGCGGCGCCGTAGCGCGAGCGGAACGTGCCGAGCGCCTGCGTCGCGAGCTCGACGGCGCGGTCCTGGTCGTCGGCGATCAGGGGGAGGAGCGTCTCGGCGAACCGGGCGAGGTTCCACTCCGCGACGAGCGGCTGGTTGCCGTAGGCGTACCGACCGCCGGTGTCGATCGAGCTGTAGACCGTGGCGGGGTCGAACGCCTCCATGAACGCGCAGGGGCCGTAGTCGATCGTCTCGCCCGAGATCGTCATGTTGTCGGTGTTCATGACGCCGTGCACGAAGCCGACCAGCATCCACCGTGCGACGAGGTCGGCCTGGGAGGTGGCGACGGCCTCGAGCAGCGCCAGCGGAGGGTTCTCCGCTGTCGCCGCCTCGGGGTGGTGGCGACCGATCGCGTGGTCGGCCAGGCGCCGGAGCAGGTCGACGTCTCCGCTCGCCGCCACGTACTGGAACGAGCCCACGCGCAGGTGGCTGCTGGCCACGCGGGCCAGGACGGCGCCGGGCAGGTCGGTCTCGCGGCGGACCTGACGCCCGGTCGCCACGACCGCGAGCGACCGGGTGGTCGGCACACCGAGCGCGTGCATCGCCTCGCTGATGACGTACTCGCGCAGCATCGGCCCGATCGCAGCACGACCGTCGGCACCCCGAGAGAACGGCGTGCGGCCGGAGCCCTTGAGGTGGAGGTCGCGCAGGCGCCCATCGCGATCGGTCAGCTCACCGATCAGCAGCGCGCGGCCGTCGCCGAGCCTGGGGGAGTAGCCGCCGAACTGGTGCCCGGCGTAGGCCTGCGCAACGGGAGTGGCGCCCGCCGGCACGAGGTTGCCGGCGAGCAGGCGAGCGCCGTCCTCGCCACGCAACGTCTCCGGGTCGATGCCGAGCTCGACTGCTAGGGACTTGTTGAGCACCAGCACTCGCGGATCCGGTGCTTCCTCCGCCTGCCAGGGGAGCGAGAGCTCGGGCAGCTCGGTCGCGAACTGGTTCGCGACCTGCAGCACCTCGGGAGTCGTCGTCACCCTGTCCAGCCTACGGAGGCTGCTGTCGCCGCGCGCCCGCGCGAGTTCCGACCTACGGTCGATCCGTGCCGGCGACTGCATGGCCAACGACGACGAAGGAACCTTCTCCACCATCATCGGCATCCTCGGGACTTCGGTCTGTGGCCGCAGCACTCACGTTTGCTCGCAGCATCGCTGCTTGATCGCCGCATGACGGGGGCATTCCGAGTCGTCCTGATCGGTTGGTTGACCGTCGTGCTGCTGCAGGGAATCGCTTAGACCGCTCTCCCCTCGGCGAGGAGAGGGCATGGTCGAGCCCCGTCTGTCCGGCGGTGAGCCCGACGGGCGTCGAACCTGTTCGATCTGTCCAAGTCACGACGACCATCGACGAAACTCCCGCGCAACCGAGGTCATCCGAGGGGTTGCCATTCACTTCGCAGTCGTGACGACTCAGATCTCGAAGTAGAGCATGCGAAGCCCTCCGGCCACGGACGGTGCTCAGAATCTAGGTTGCTACACACCAGCCTTGTGGCGATCGTTCGGCGGCTGGAGTCGTTTGCTGTTCGAGATCCGCGGCATCATGTCTTGCCGATAGGTTCGCCGTATCGCGGCGTCGTTCAGCAGCGGCCGACTCGTGCGCTTCACTCGTCACTACCCACACTTGCATCAATTT
>JAHEXN010000283.1 GCA_023252095.1 Actinomycetes bacterium
GAAGATCTGCTGGAGCGCGAAGGCCACGCCCACCACCGCGATCACGACCCAGCTGATGGGCCTCTTGAGCCAGTCGCCCAGTGTCGTCACGTTCTTCTCGGTCATGTGGATCCCCCGTCCAACGGCCAGTGTCGGGGTTCAGTCTGTCCTACGACGGTCCGGAGGTCACCCGAGGACCGCGAGCATCACGGCCGTCGCGACGAACCCCGCGACGAGCACGGCAGCGGCGACCGACGGCCCGAGGGTTCCGGGGGGACGCGGGTCGCGGCTCGTCAGACGGCGGTGGGCACGCCGGTACCGCTGCGTGCCGTAGACGACGGCCGCCAGCCCGCACACCATGAGCGGCAGCCCCGCGATCACGCTCCCGAGCGTGACCTCGCGATCGTCCGCGAACCGCATGACCGCGAGACCCACCACGAGCACTGCCGCGCCGGTGCGCAGCCACGCCAGATGGGTCCGCTCGTTCGCCAGGTGGTCCCGCCAGGTGTCGTCCTGCACGGTCACACTGTGCCACTCAGAGGCGCGAGCCACTCACCGGTGTCTGACCGGACGCGAGGCGCCCGGACCACTGCACCGACGTTCCGCCGGACGGACGTTCCTCGACGACGAGGTTGCCGCCACGACGGCGCGCCCTCATCTCGAGGTTCCACAGGCCGCTGCGGGTCGTCATGGGTCCGGGGCCCGTTCCGTCGTCGAGCACCGAGACCGTGATGCTGTGGTCCGCGACCGTGACCTCGACGTCGATCGACCGCGCCTGGGAGTGACGGATCGCGTTGGTCAGTGCCTCGCTGACGACCGCCTCCACGTCGCGCGCCAGCTCGTCGTCGGTGACGAGGTCGACAGGGCCCGCGAAGACGACCGTCGGTCGCCTCGGGAGGCTGCCGCCGATGCGTTCGACGATCTCGGTGAGGCGCGCTCGCGGGGTCGACCCGGTGAGCGCACTGTCGTGGTTGAGCGCAAAGATGCTCTGACGGATCTGGGTGATCGCGCCGTCGATCTCGTGCACCAGGTCGGAGAGCCGATGTCCGGTCGCGCCGTCGACCTGCGTCGCGGTGGCCTGCAGGCTCAGCCCGGTCGCGAAGAGTCGCTGGATCACGTGGTCGTGGAGATCGCGGGCGATGCGGTTGCGGTCCTCCAGCATCGCGACTCGCTGCCGGGTGCGACGCACCTCGGCACGGTCGAGGACGACGCCGACATGGCTCGTGAACGAACGCACGACCTGCACCTCGCGGTCGGTCAAGTCAGGGCTCATGCCCCGGCTGGCGACACACAGGGCGGTGCGTCGGCCTGGGGAGCTGGCGAACGGGACGAGCAGCAGGTGACATCGCGTCGCGACCTCGCCCTGCGCGGTGTCGAGCACGAGCGACGCGCGGTTGAGAACCGCCGCCTCGCCCTCGGTGCACTGCGCGAACGTCACCTCGACGGGGTGCACGCGAGTCGTGGCGAGGACCGCGCTGCTCCGTCCGACGACGTGCTCGATGATCAGCTCATCGGTCTCGTCGTCGATCGTGCAGATCAGGGCGACCTCGGCCTGGGCCGCGTCGCGCACCCGCTCGAGCAGGCGCGGGATCTGTTCGCCCTCCTCGTCGACCATGACGCCACGGGCAGCCTCTGCCAGCGCTCGCGACCACCGCTCGCGCCTGAGGAGCTCGTCGAACTGACGCGCGTTCTCGATCGCGATGCCCGCGGTGGCCGCGAGCGCGTCGGCGAGCTCGACGTCGTCGGGTGTGAAGCTGCCGCTGCGGCTGTTGGCCAGGTAGAGATTGCCGTAGATCTCGTCCCGGACCCGGATCTGGGCGCCCAGGAAGCTCCTCACCGTCGGGTGGTCCGGCGGAAAGGCGATCGACCGCGGGTCTTCGTCGAGGATCGAGGCCTCGACGGCCGCGTCGATGCCGGAGCGGATGAACTTCTCGATCGTGCCGTCTGGACCGAGGACGCCCATCCCGGCGAACTCGGCGTTGACGAGCTCCGCCGCCATCGCGACGATGCGGTGGAGGACGGAGTCGAGGTCGAGATCACTCGTGATGGCCTGATTGACGCGGACCAGGTTGCGGAGCCGGGACTGCGAGACCCTCACCCCCTCCGTGCGGGAGACCGGCGGTCTCGAGCCCCCATGCTAGGGCGCGCCAGGCTCACCAACCGGTCAGACGGGCAGCAGCCGGGAGATGAACTGCTCGAGCTGCGTGATCGTGCGGCACTCGTGCATCTCGACGACCTCGGCGTACTCCGGGGCGACCGAGTCGCCCAGGCCCCAGGACCCCGGGTGCTCGGGGTTCAGCCAAAAGCTGCGCCGCGACCGCTGGGCGATCTCGTGCAGGTCCTGCAGCCGCAGCGCCTGGTTGTTGTTGCGGGCGTCGCCCAGGATCAGGACCGAGGTGCGCGGACCCACGGCATCGAGGTGATCGAGGACGAAGTCACGGAACGACTCGCCGTAGTCGCTGCTCGTGTGCCACTTCGTGATCCGCGCCTCCTCGGCGATCCGGCGGCGGACGTCGACGCCCTCGCGCACGATGTCGGTCACCTCGTCGACGGTGTTCACGAACGCGAACACGCGCACCTTGCTGAACTGCCCGCGCAGGGCCTGCACCAGGAGCATCGTGAAGTCGGAGAACCCCGCGACCGATCCCGACATGTCGCACAGCAGGACCAGCTCCGGGCGGGTGCGGTGCGGGGGAGCATGGACCGGGCGCATCGGCACGCCGCCCGTGCCCATGGCCCGACGCATCGTGCGCCGGATGTCGATCCGGCCGCGACGGGACCGGCGACGACGGGCCGAGAGGCGGGTCGCGAGCTTGCGCGCCAGGGGCTGGACGGCCTGCTGGAGGTCCGCGAGCTGCTGGGCGTTGGCGGAGAGGAAGTCGACCTCGGACGCACTGCGGCGGACCGCGTGCTGCGTGACGAGATCGCGTCCCCGGACCTCGGCGGTGCGACGGCGTGCCTCGGCCTCGACCATGGTCCGGAACAGGTCGATCATGCGGCGCACCTCGTCCCGGGTCAGGGAGTCGGCGACGTCGCCACCGCCGAGCCCGGGCGCGGATCCTCCCGAGCCGGATCCCCCTCCCGGTCCGTTGCCCTGACCCTGGCCACGTCCCTGCTGCTGGGCCCGCATCGCCTCCGCGGCCGCCGTGAGCGTGCGCGGGTTGAGGCGGTCGAGGGTCTGGTACGCCGACCAGCCGCCCTCGCTGCTCCCGGCGGTCGGCACGCTGCCCAGCGTGTCGACCGCGAGCTCGGCGAGCTGCTGCATCATGCGCTGGTCGCCCTCGGCGATGGCCATGAGCAGGAGGTCGCGCAGGTCCTCGGCGGACTCCGCGTCGATCTCGGCCGCGGCCGCACCGACACCGATGCCGACCGGGAAGTAGAGGTCGTAAGTCATGTCGAAGACCTCGCGCTGGCCGCTGCGACGTACCAGGGCGCTCGCGAGGCCCTCCCGCAGGCGGTGCCGGTCGTCGAGACCGAGCGCGGCCATCACTGCGGCGGCGTCGACGGTCTCGCTCGTGCCGGTGCGGATGCCCTTGCTGCGCAGCGCCTCGACGAAATCGACCAGGCGCTCGGCGAGGTCGGTCGGCGTCTCGCCGTCGCGCCGGGGGTCGGGGCTCATGTCAGTTCGCGGACGGCGTCAGGATCGAGGGCAGGTCGAGCTTGGCGCGCGCCTTGGCGATGTCGTCCTGGTGCTTCAGGATCACGCCGAGGCTCTCGCCCACGACCTGCGGATCGAGCGTCTTGGCCCCCAGCGCGACGAGCGTACGGGCCCAGTCGATCGTCTCGGCCACCGACGGCGCCTTGCGCAGGCCGAGGTTGCGCAGCGCCGCGACGACCCGGATCAGCGAGTCAGCGAGCACCTCGTCGAGCTCGGGCACCTTCAGGCGCACGATGCGCTGCTCGAGCTCGGCCTCGGGGAAGTCGACGTGCAGGAACAGGCACCGGCGACGCAGGGCCTCCGACAGCTCACGCGTGGCGTTCGACGTCAGCACGACGAACGGACGGTTCGTCGCCGTGATCGTGCCGAGCTCCGGGACCGTGATCTGGAAGTCGCCGAGGACCTCGAGCAGCAGGCCCTCGATCTCGACGTCGGCCTTGTCGGTCTCGTCGATCAGCAGCACGGTCGGACCGTCGTTGCGGATCGCCTTGAGCAGCGGCCGGGCGAGCA
>JAHEXN010000284.1 GCA_023252095.1 Actinomycetes bacterium
GAATCCTGGCCGACATCGCCCAGGCCTGCGGCCGGGCGGGCCTGAACATCGTCTCGATGGCGATCTTCGGCGTCGCCGACCGGGTCACCGACGAGTTCGTGGTCGACGGACCGCTCGACGAGCTCGCCGTGGCCGGCGTCTTCACCGAGGCCGGCGGCACCGACGTCGCCGTGACCCGCATCGAGGAGGGCACGGTCGTCGACGCGCCCACCCGCTACCTGGAGGCCGTGCACCAGGTGCTCGAGGAGGGGCGCGACGTCGAGGACGTGCTGCGCGAGCTGCTCGCGACCGAGCCGCCCGACGTCGCGGACTACGCCGGGCACGACGTGCTCGACCTCGTGCGTCGCGGTGGGACGACGCTCCGCATCAGCCGTGCCGTGCCGTTCACGCCCGCGGAGCGGTCGCGCGCCCAGGCTCTGCTGTCCCTGGTCAGCGATGCGGGGGCCGACCTGCCCCTGATCGCCCCCTCGACGACGCACCCGATCCCGCTGGTTCGCGAGGCGACGCTCGCCGACATCGACGCAGTCGCCGCCCTTCACAGCCGCTGCAGCGTCGAGACCCTGTACGCCCGGTACCAGACCCCGTTGCGCATGCCCATGACGACTCGGCTCGCACGTCGCCTCGTCGTGCCGGAGCAGGGCGTCGCCCTCGTCGCGCAGGCCGGGCTCGACGTCGTGGGCCACGCCGTGCTCGAACCGGGTCAGGACCGATGGACGGGCCAGGTGCTCGTGGAGGACGCGTGGCAGCACCGGGGCATCGGCACGATGCTCGTCCGTCAGTGCGCCGGCACCGTCCGCGAGCACCATGGAGAGTCGTTGACGTTCCTGTCGGCCGGATCGAACGACGCGCTGCTGCGGTCCGTGGGCAGCGCCGGCTTCGTGGCGCGGGTCGAGCGGCACGACGACGTCGTGCACATCACCGTGCCGCTGCGGCGGTGAGGCGTCAGCTTCCGGCGCGGACCCACACGGTGCCGGTTGCGGTGCGCGCCAACGTGTCACCGGCCGCGAGGTGGCCGAGGTCGTCGGTCTCGACGACCTGCCAGTGCGGCTGACCGAGGTCCAGGACGATGGCCGAGGCGGACTCGGCCAGGGCCGACTGCGCGGCTGCCTGGCCGTGCACGGGCACGGGCCGCGCCTGCGGGTTCCAGGCCTCGAGCGCGACCACGCTCGTGAACGCCAGCAGGGCCTGACGGCCGTCGGCGCCCGTCATCAGCACGGCCGCCATGTCGGCACTCTTGTCCGAGCCATCGGTGGCCCGCTCCCCCAGGACCGCGACGATCGGCACGAAGACTCGCGCCTCACCAAGCACCGCCAGGACGGCGTCCCGATCCCCCAGCACCGTCGCCAGCGCCGGATCGGCCTGCCCGTCGTCGCCCGGGAACGCCGGCTCGGCGAGGGAGCGTTCGTGGCTCATGCCGCCCAGGCCCGCAGCTGTCGGACGGCGTCGTGCCCGTCGCCGTCGGTCCGCTGGAGCGCGAAGAGCATGACGCGCTCGTCGTCGGTCGTGACGAGAGTGGCCCACGGAGCGCCGGCCTTCATCGAGATGCCCTCGACCTGGTCCCACGTGAACCGGTGGCGGCGGTAGCCGTTGACGATCTCGATCGAGGACGCGTCGGCCCGCACGTAGCTGCGCCCGACGCCGTGCAGCAGGGCGAGGACCGCCACGAGCAGGAGGGTCATCGTGACCTTCTCGGACGTGGCGAAGTAGACGTAGTCCGGCAGGGCTCGCCCGATCGCCACGATGCTGACGATCATCAGCACCATGACGCCGTAGGCGACGATGCGGGGGCCCTGCGGTCGGATCGTCATGTCAGATCCGGCACGCGAGGATGTCGGTCACGAGGATGCCCCGGGCGCCGACGGCGTAGAGGTCGTCCATGACGTGCTGGGCCCGGTCGCGCGGCACCATCGACCGGACCGCGGACCAGCCCTCGCTGTGCAGCGGGGAGACCGTGGGCGACTCGATGCCGGGCGTCAGGCGCACCGCCACCTCGACCTGCTCGGTGCGGATGTCGTAGTCCATCATGACGTAGCTCCGCGCCACAAGGACGCTGTCGAGGCGGCGCTTGAACACGTCGAAGCCCACAGGGTCGTCGGCGCCGGAGCGCCTCGCGAGGACCGCCTCGGAGTGCAGGATCGGGTCGCCGAAGACCCGCAGGCCCGCCTGCCGCAGAGTCGTGCCGGTCTCGACGACGTCGGCGATCGCGTCGGCGACGCCGAGACGGATCGAGGACTCGACCGCCCCGTCGAGCCGCACGACGGACGCCTCGATGCCGCGCTGCGCCAGGTACGCCTGCACGATGCCGCGGTACGACGTGGCGATGCGGCGTCCGGCGAGGTCCTCCACCGACGCGATGCCACCTTCGGGTGCGGCGAACCGGAACGTGGAGGCCGCGAAGCCGAGCGCCATGACCTCGTCGGCCTTGGCCCCGGAGTCGAGCAGGAGGTCGCGGCCGGTCACGCCGACGTCGAGGGTGCCCTCGCCGACGTAGATCGCGATGTCACGCGGGCGCAGGTAGAAGAACTCGACATCGTTCTCGGCGTCGACGCACACGAGATCCTTGGCATTGCGGCGCTGCCGGTAGCCGGCCTCGGCCAGCATGAGCGACGCGGCCTCGGCGAGCGACCCCTTGTTGGGGACGGCGACCTTCAGCATGGATGAACTCTTTTCGGTGGGAGTGACAGGTACGCAGCGGAAGTGGAGGTCCACTCCTCACAGATGCGCGTACACGTCGTCCAGCGAGATGCCCTTCGCGATCATCATGACCTGCGCGTGGTACAGCAGCTGGCTGATCTCCTCGGCGGCCCGGGCGGCATCCTCGTGCTCGGCGGCCATCCAGGACTCGGCGGCCTCCTCGACGAGCTTCTTGCCGATCGCGTGCACGCCGGCATCGAGCTCGGCGACGGTGCGCGAGCCCTCGGGTCGGTTTGCGGCCTTGTCGCTCAGCTCGGCGAACAGCTCGTCGAAGGTCTTCATGGCGTCCTCAGTCTAGGGGGCGTCCGACACGAGCTCGCGCAGCACCTGCCAGGCACCCAACGCTGCCTCCGCAGCCTCCCGGCCCTTGTCCTCACGGCTGCCCGGCAGACCCGCGCGGTCGAGGGCCTGCTGGTCGTCGTCGCACGTCAGCAGACCGAAGCCGATCGGCACGCCGGTGTCGAGCGCGACCCGGGTCAGACCGTCGGTCGCGGCGGTCGAGACGAACTCGAAGTGCGGGGTGCCGCCGCGGATGATGACGCCCAGGGCGACGACCGCGTCGAAGCCGGCGACCGCAGCGCCCTGGCACACGAGCGGGAGCTCGAACGACCCGGGCACGCGGACGAGCTCGATCTCGGTCACGCCGGCCTCGGCCAGCGCGACCTGCGCGCCCGCGATGAGGCCGTCCATGACCTCGGTGTGCCACAGCGACGCGACGATCGCGACGCGCGCGCCACTGCCGTCGATGTCCAGGCTGGGCGCTCCGTGTCCTGCCATGGGTCAGACCTCCTCGGTCGTGACGACGGGGAGCGGCAGGTCGTGGCCCATCCGCTCCGCCTTGGTCGTGAGATACCGCAGGTTGTGCTCGGTCGGGGCGATGTGCACCGGGATGCGCTCGCTGACCTTGACGCCGTAGCGCTCCAGCGCCGCCGACTTCTCCGGGTTGTTCGTCAACAGCCGGACCGACTCGATCCCGAGGTCGCGCAGGATCTGGGCCGCGGCCGCGTAGTCGCGCTCGTCCTCGCCGAAGCCGAGCTCGAGGTTGGCGTCGACCGTGTCGCGGCCACGCTCCTGCAGCTCGTAGGCCTGCAGCTTGTGGAGCAGGCCGATGCCGCGCCCCTCGTGGCCGCGCAGGTAGACGACGACGCCCGCCCCCTCGTCGGTCAGCGCTGCGAACGACGCCTGGAGCTGCGGACCGCAGTCGCAGCGCTGCGAGCCGAAGACGTCACCCGTGAGGCACTCGCTGTGCAGGCGCACCAGCACGTCCTGGGTCGCCGGCTGGCCGTGCACCAGCGCGATGTGCTCGGCGGCGTCGATGCGGTCGCGGTAGCCCAGGGCCGTGAACGTGCCGAACTCGGTCGGCAGGTTGGTCGTGGCGAGCCGCTCGACCTGCTGCTCGTGGCGGCGCAGGTGGATCTGCAGGTCC
>JAHEXN010000039.1 GCA_023252095.1 Actinomycetes bacterium
AGATGGCGCACCGCGGTGAGCTGCCGGGCGTCACCAAGAGCTCCTGGTAATCCAGAAGAACACCTACCCGTTGGAGGTCCCCTCCCACTGCCGGCCCTGGCCGGCAGGACGAGACGGAAACCGCAGCGAGAAACGGATACACCCCTTATGACGATGACTGACCCGATCGCGGATCTGCTGACGCGGATCCGCAACGGCAACCAGGCGTACCACGACTCTGTGAGCGCGCCCTACAGCAAGCTGAAGGAGGGTGTCGTCACCCTGCTGAAGCAGGAGGGCTACATCACGGACTTCACCGTGAACGAGCCCGCCGAGGGCGAGGTCGGCCGCACGCTGACCATCACCCTGAAGTACGGCCCGCACCGTGAGCGCTCGATCGCCGGCATCCGCCGCATCAGCAAGCCCGGTCTGCGTGTCTACGCCAAGAGCAGCAACCTGCCCAAGGTCCTCGGTGGCCTCGGCGTGGCGATCATCTCCACGAGCCAGGGTCTGCTGACCGACCGTCAGGCCAACAGCAAGGGCGTAGGTGGGGAAGTCCTCGCCTACGTCTGGTGAGGGGAGGAGAACCATGTCACGCATTGGCAAGATTCCCGTCGCCGTTCCCGCGGGCGTCGAGGTCTCGATCGAGGGCCAGGACGTTCGCGTCAAGGGCCCGAAGGGCGAGCTGTCGCACACCGTCGCGGAGCCCATCACCGTCTCGAAGTCCGACGACGGCAGCCTGGCTGTCGAGCGTCCGAACGACGAGCGTCGGAGCAAGGCCCTCCACGGCCTGAGCCGCACCCTGATCAGCAACATGGTCGTGGGCGTGACTGAGGGCTACGAGAAGAAGCTCGAGATCGTCGGCGTCGGCTACCGCGTCCTCGCGAAGGGCCCCAACGCCGTCGAGCTCAACCTCGGCTTCAGCCACCCGGTGCCGTTCGACGCCCCCGAGGGCATCACGTTCGCGGTCGAGTCGGCCACGAAGCTCTCGGTCCAGGGCATCGACAAGCAGCTGGTCGGCGAGGTCGCCGCCAACATCCGCAAGATCCGCAAGCCCGAGCCGTACAAGGGCAAGGGCGTGCGCTACGCCGGCGAGCGCGTCGTGCGCAAGGCCGGAAAGGCTGGTAAGTGATGGCCATCTCCATCAAGCACAAGCGCAGTCTGTCGAACCGCGCCGCATCGCGCGCGCGTCGTCAGATCCGTGGTCGCAAGAAGATCGCCGGTTCGGCCGATCGTCCGCGGCTCGTCATCACCCGTTCGAGCAAGCACATCGTCGCTCAGGTCGTCAACGACCTCGAGGGACACACGCTGGCCTCGGCCTCCACGATGGAGACCGACCTGCGCTCGTTCGAGGGCGACAAGACCGCCAAGGCCAAGAAGGTCGGCGAGCTCGTGGCCGACCGTGCGAAGGCCGCCGGTGTCGAGACGGTCGTGTTCGACCGTGCCGGCAACAAGTACGCCGGCCGCGTCGCGGCCCTGGCTGACGGCGCTCGCGAGGGCGGACTGGAGTTCTGATGACCACGATCCACACCACCATCAACAACGTCGGGAGTGCTGCATGAGCCAGCGTCGAGGCGGCGGAGATCGTCGCGGTCAGCGTGGCGACCGCGGCGAGAAGTCCAACTACATCGAGAAGGTCGTCACGATCAACCGTGTCGCCAAGGTCGTCAAGGGTGGTCGACGCTTCAGCTTCACCGCCCTGGTGATCGTCGGTGACGGCGACGGTCAGGTCGGCGTCGGCTACGGCAAGGCCAAGGAGGTCCCCACGGCGATCTCCAAGGGTGTCGAGGAGGCGAAGAAGAACTTCTTCCGCGTCCCGCGCATCCAGGGCACCATCCCGCACCCCGTGCAGGGTGAGAAGGCGGCCGGCGTGGTCTTCCTGCGCCCGGCATCGCCCGGTACCGGCGTCATCGCCGGTGGTCCGGTGCGCGCCGTGCTGGAGGCTGCCGGCATCCACGATGTCCTGAGCAAGTCGCTCGGTTCGTCGAACGCGATCAACATTGTTCACGCCACGGTCGAGGCGCTCCGCATGCTGGAGTCGCCCGAGCAGGTCGCCGCACGTCGTGGCCTGCGGGTCGAGGACGTCGCTCCGGCGGCGCTGCTCAAGGCTGGCAAGGAGACCTCGGCCCCCCAGGCCGAGCCCGTCGAGGCAGGTGTCTGATGGCTCAGCTCAAGGTCACCCAGATCAAGTCGGCCATCGGTCGCCCGGACAACCAGGGCCACACGTTGCGCTCGCTGGGTCTGAAGCGCATCGGCCACACGGTCGTCAAGGAAGATCGTCCCGAGATCCGCGGCATGGTCGAGACCATCCCGCACCTCGTGACGTTCGAGGAGATTGATTGACATGACGCTCAAGCTGCATCACCTTCGCCCCGCCCCGGGCGCCAAGACCGCCAAGACCCGTGTGGGTCGCGGTGAGGGCTCCAAGGGCAAGACCGCCGGTCGTGGCACCAAGGGCACCAAGGCCCGCTACCAGGTGCGCGTCGGCTTCGAGGGCGGCCAGGTCCCCATCCACATGCGCCTGCCCAAGCTGAAGGGGTTCAAGAACCCCTTCCGCGTGGAGTTCCAGGTCGTCAACCTCGACCGGCTCGAGGCGCTGTTCCCCGAGGGCGGTGCCGTCGACGTCGACGGCCTCGTCGCCAAGGGTGCGGTCCGCAAGAACCAGCCGGTCAAGGTGCTCGGCAACGGCGAGATCGGCGTGGCCGTCCAGGTCACCGCCGACAAGTTCTCGGCCAGCGCCAAGACCAAGATCGAGGCGGCCGGCGGCAGCGTCAGCGAGCGCTGACCCTCCGCACGAATCGCACACGGTGGCGAGGCTCTCCCTGGGAGGGCCTCGCCGTCGTGGTTCAGCAGGACGGCCCCTCGTGGCCGGACGCGCGTCCCGATGGCGCGACCCCGACGCAGGCGTGTGCGTCGGGTGAAAGCTTCACTGTTACAGTCGCCGGGTTGCCCGGCTGCCCACCCTGAGGAGGACGGAAGTGCTCAGCGCCTTCGTCAATGCGTTCCGCACGCCTGACCTGCGACGCAAGTTGCTCTTCGTCCTGGGCATCATCGTGCTGTTCCGGCTCGGGTCCATGACCCCCGCACCCGGCATCGACGTGGGCAACGTGCAGCAGTGCATCGACGTCGCCACGTCGGCCGGCAGCGAGAACGGGAACCTGTTCGCGCTGATCAACGTCTTCTCCGGCGGCGCGCTCCTGCAGCTCACGGTCTTCGCGCTCGGCATCATGCCGTACATCACCGCGAGCATCATCCTGCAGCTGCTCGTCGTCGTGATCCCGCGTCTGGAGGCCCTCAAGAAGGAGGGCCAGGCGGGTCAGACCAAGATCACGCAGTACACCCGGTACCTGACGCTGGGCCTCGCGGTCCTCCAGGCCACCGGCATCGTGGCCCTGGCGCGCAGCGGTCGCCTCTTCGGCGGCGCGTGCACGCAGGACCTGCTGTACCACCCCGACAGCATCCCGTCGTTCCTGCTGATCGTCCTCGTGATGGTCGCGGGCACCGCGATCATCATGTGGTTCGGCGAGCTCATCACCGACCGTGGCGTCGGCAACGGCATGTCGATCCTGATCTTCACCCAGGTCATCGCGACCTTCCCGGGCGCCATGTGGCAGATCAAGGCGCAGGCCGCCTCGGAACGCGAGGGCTGGATCACCTTCACCCTCGTGATCCTCGTGGGCCTGATCGTCGTCGCCGGTGTGATCTTCATCGAGCAGGCGCAACGCCGCATCCCGGTGCAGTACGCCAAGCGCATGGTCGGGCGTCGCATGTTCGGCGGCTCCTCGACGTACATCCCGCTCAAGGTCAACCAGGCCGGCATCATCCCGGTCATCTTCGCCTCGAGCCTGATGTACCTGCCGGCGCTGCTGTCGCAGTTCAACGAGGGTGCGAGCTGGGCGACGTGGGTCAACGACCACTTCGTGCGCGGCGACCACCCGTACTACATGATCACCTTCTTCACCCTGATCGTGTTCTTCACGTACTTCTACGTGGCGATCACCTTCAACCCCGAAGAGGTCGCCGACAACATGAAGAAGTACGGCGGCTTCATCCCGGGCATCCGTGCCGGTCGTCCGACCCAGGACTACCTGCAGTACGTCCTGAGCCGTATCACCGCTCCGGGCGCGCTGTACCTGGGACTCATCGCCCTGATCCCGATGTTCGCGATCGCGTTGCTCAACGCGAGTCAGAACTTCCCGTTCGGCGGCACGACGATCCTGATCATCGTCGGCGTGGGTCTCGACACGGTCAAGCAGATCGAGAGCCAGCTGCAGCAGCGCAACTATGAAGGGTTCCTGCGGTCATGAGGTTGTTGATCATGGGCCCGCCCGGCGCGGGCAAGGGCACTCAGGCGACGGGCCTGGCCGAGCGCATCGGCGGCGCCCACATCTCGACGGGCGACATCTTCCGGGCCAACGTGGCCGGGGGCACCGAGCTCGGCCAGCTGGCGCAGTCCTACATGGACGCCGGCAAGTACGTGCCCGACGAGGTCACCAACGCGATGGTCAAGGACCGCCTCGCGCAGGACGACGCCAGCACGGGATTCGTGCTGGACGGCTATCCCCGCACGCCCGACCAGGTCGAGACGCTCGACGCGATCCTGGCCGAGCTCGG
Source organism: Actinomycetes bacterium (assembly GCA_023252095.1). GTDB lineage: Bacteria > Actinomycetota > Actinomycetes > Propionibacteriales > Nocardioidaceae > Aeromicrobium. The sequence goes on from JAHEXN010000039.1 coordinate 4,594, forward strand.
TGCCCCGCTCGACGCGGTGCTCGTGCTCACGGTCGATCACGAGGAGCTCATCGGCCGGCTGCTGAAGCGCGCCGAGACGAGCGGTCGCGCCGACGACACCGAGGACGTCATCCGGGAGCGACAGGAGGTCTATATCGCCGAGACCGCTCCGTTGCTCCCGGTGTACCGCGAGCGTGGTCTGCTGCGTGAGGTCGACGGCATGGGATCGATCGACGAGGTCGAGGCCCGCATCAACACCGCTCTCGGTCTCTGACCCGGCGCGCGTCCATGTTCGGCCGAGGCGTCGAGTACAAGACGGCCGACCAGATCGCCGTGATGCGTCGCGCCGGCATCGTCGTCGCCGACGTGCTGCAGTCCGTGCGCGAGGCGGTGCAGCCAGGGGCGACGACGCGTGATCTCGACGCGGTCGCACGCACGGTCATCGCCCGCCACGGCGCGACCTCGAACTTCCTGGGCTACCACGGCTTCCCCGCGGTGATCTGCACGTCCGTCAACGACGAGGTCGTGCACGGCATCCCGGGCGACCGGGAGCTCGTGGCGGGCGACCTCGTCTCGGTCGATGCCGGTGCGATCGTCGACGGCTGGCACGGTGACGCCGCCGTCACGGTCGCGGTGGGCCAGGTCGACCCGGCTGACGCCGAGCTGTCCCGGGTCACGGAGGCCGCCCTGTGGGCCGGTATCGAGGCGGCCAGGCCGGGAGCCCGGCTCGGCGACATCGGGCACGCGGTCGCTGCCTCGGTGCGGGCCGCCGGGGACTACGGCCTCGTCGAGGGCTTCACGGGCCACGGCATCGGCACCGCGATGCACATGGACCCGGACGTGCCCAACACGGGACGTCCCGGGCAGGGCATGAAGCTCAAGCCGGGCCTGGTCATCGCGATCGAGCCGATGGTCTCCCGCGGCTCGCCATACACGCGGATCCTCGAGGACGACTGGACCGCCGTCACGGTCGACGGCAGCCGAGCCGCCCACTGGGAACACACCGTCGCCATCACGGCCGACGGGCCCGTGGTCCTGACGCTGCCCGCCTAGAACGCGCCCGCCTACTGGCACGCCGTCGTTGGTACCGACAAGCGGCCACGGACCGCCTACCGGCTGGGCGGTGGATCCACCACGCTATGGCGACCGGTCGTGGGGTGAGCGGTGGATCCACCACCGAAGGAGCGCGCATTCGGTGGTGGATCCACCGGCCACCCCTACGGCTGGGCCGTTCGGTGGTGGATCCGCCGCCACCGAGGGGCTCCCGTGACCTCAGCTGCCGTAGATCGCGGGGACCTCGGAGGCGGGCTTGGTCTCGTCGCCGATGCGCACAAGAGTGCCGGGGTGGATGCGCCCCTCGACCATGAAGCCACGGACCCGCTCGGTCGGGTACGGGCCGTACTCCTGTCCGTGGATCACGAGGAACACGTCGTCCTCGACCGCGTCGTCCTCGACCGCCGCTGCGTCGCGTCCGTCGTGGTGGTCGTTGCTCGCCGTGGCGAGATCGGCCGGGCCGTCGTCCTGAGCGTCGGCGGCGGGCGGCGGGGAGGCGTCGGCGTTCGCGACCGGGGGAGCGAGGACGACGACGGGCTCGGGCCGGGGTCCACGCACGAGGCACAGCACCACGATGAGTGCCTGCAGGGCCAGGACGACGATGACGAAGGGAAGGCCGCTGGAGGCGCCCCAACCAGCATTCGGTTCGAGGAAGTTGCTGCGGTAGCTCGTGTCGATGATCTGGATGGCGAAACCGACCTGGAGCAGCGCCGAGAGCAGCGTGACGACCAGGACGCCGAGGGCGAGCCGGCGGGCGGCGAGCCCGATGACGGCCAGCACGCCCGCGAGGGCACCGAAGGACGCCGCGCCGAGGGCGAGCAGGCGGAAGCGTTCGTCGGAGTTGTTGCTGCCGAACGGGTCGTAGAGGCTCCAGAGCTCCTCGCGGAAGATGTCGACCCACTGGCCGAGGGCCAGGAGCGCGAGGTAGCCACCGAGGAACGCCGCGAGTGCCAGGCCGAGGGCGCGCGCGGTACCGAAGCGGCGGACGGGGCGTCCGTCGTCGGCGTAGGAGGCAGTGGCCCGGGTGGCCTCGACGGGTGCAGGGGGCGGTGGCGTGCTCGTCATGCCCTGAGACTAGAACGCCCCGGGGCCGACCGCCCGTCGCGACTCACGGGATCGGGCCAGGAAAGCGCAGGTCAGGCGTGGTGCTCCATCGTGCAGCACTTGACGCTGCCGCCCGACTTGCGGAACTCGTCGAGCTCGACCGTGACCGGGTCGTAGCCACGCTGTCGCAGGCGCGCTGCGAGCGCGGTGGCCTCCTGGGGCAGCACGACGTGCAGGCCGTCGCTCACGAGGTTGAGGCCGAACGTGAGCGCCTCGTCGCGACTGACCAGGAGGGCGTCGGGGAACAGCTCGCGCAGGGTCCGCCGGCTGTGGGCGCTGAACGCCCCGGGGTAGTAGGCGATGTCGGCGGCGGCCGCGCCGCGTCCGTCGTCGAGCACGCCCAGGGCGACGTCGAGGTGGTAGAACGCCGGGTCGACGAGCTCGAGGGTCACGAACGGGCGGTCGATCACGGTGGCCGCCTCGACGTGGGCGGCCAGGCTCGTGCGGAACCCCGTGCCGGCGAGGACGACGTGCCCGAGCACGAGGAAGTCGCCCTCGCCCTCCGCAGGGTGCGACGCGGGCGTGACGTCGACACCGCGGTCACGCAGCCAGGTCGCGACGGCAGCCGCCTCGGCGGCTCGCTCAGGGAACCGGAACTGGGATCCGTAGGCGACGTCGCCCACGACCAGGGCGCCGTTGGCGGCGAAGACCATGTCGGGCTGCCCGGGCAACGGGTCGACGACCTCGACGACGTGGCCGAGGGAGCGGTAGGTCTCGACGAGCCCCTCCCACTGGCGCATCGCGCGGCTGCGGTCGACCGGACGGGACGGGTCCATCCACGGGTTGATCGCGTACTCGACGGAGAACTCGGTCGGCCGGCACATGACGTAGCCGCGGGTGCGGGCGCTGCGCAGTGGCGCGAGCACGGGCGACGGGTGGCGGCCGGTCGGGCGGGTCCGGTGCGGGTCGAGCACGGTCATGAGTCACCTCGGGTCTCGGGGCTGGGGGACGTTGGGTCCCGGTCCGCTGTCGCGGTCGGGGTGGGACCACGCACAACGAATCCATGCTAGAGCGCCGACTTCACGATTGACGAAGCCGATCACGCCTCTTGCATCACCGATCTGTTGCGCAAACTGCTCCGTGGCATTGATTTCTTGCACCGTGCGACGATGGCCACATGGACACGATCGACCGGAGCATCGTCGAGGCCCTGCTGGACGACGGACGGGCGAGCCTCGCGGTCGTGGGGGAACGCGTCGGCCTGTCGGCGCCAGCGGTCAAGCGACGGATCGACCGGCTCGTGGCCGACGGCGTCATCCGGGGGTTCACCGCGGTGCTCGACCCGCAGCACCTGGGCTGGGGCACCGAGGCCTACGTCGAGCTGCACTGCCAGGGCACGATCGGCCCCGACGAGCTGCGGGCGGCCTTCGCCTCGATCCCCGAGGTGCAGGACGCGGCCACCGTCACGGGCCAGGCCGACGCCATCGTGCGTCTCGTGGCCCGCGACGTGCGGCACCTCGAGGACGCCCTCGAGCGCCTGCGGCACGCGGCCCGCACGGTCGAGCGCACCGAGACGGCGATCGTCCTGTCGCGTCTCGTCGAGCGGGGCGGCGCGCTGCCAGCACGCCCGCCCGGGTGACGCATGGGGAGAAGTCCCGATGGCGTGGGGCGCCGGACGACGTAGCCTCGACGCATGCGTGGGCCGTGGGAGGTGCGGGTTGCGGGGGTGCTCTCGGCGCTCGCGCTCGTCGTCGCCGCTTGCGCCGGAGGGGGCGGCCCCACTGACGCGGCCGAACCTGAGACTCAGGGCGCACGCGAGCTCGGCGCCCCCATGCCCGTCGCGGCGCTGGAGGAGGCGCCCCCGGTGCCCACCGTCATCGTGATCGACGCCTCGGGCTCGATGGCGACCCAGGACGCCCCCGGACAGCGGCTCGAGGCGGCCAAGACGGCCGTCACGGACGTCGTGACCCGTCTGCCGTGGGGGCACGAGGTCGGGCTCGTCGTCTACGGCAGCTCGACCGGGTCCAGCGACGCCGAGCAGGCGGCCGGGTGCCAGGACGTCGCCGTCGCGCGCGAGGTCGCGCCGCGGGGCCAGCGCGACGTCGCGGGTGTGCTCGCGCAGCTCCAGCCACGGGGCTACACCCCGATCGGGCTCAGCCTGCAGACCGCGGCGGGCCTGCTGCCGAAGACCGGCCCGAGGCAGGTCGTCGTGGTGTCCGACGGCGTCGACACATGCGCCCCCGACGGGCTCGGTCCCGACCCCTGCCTCGCAGCCCAGGACCTGCATGCCGCCGACGCGGACCTGACGGTTAGCACGATCGGCTTCCGGACCGCCGCGGACCCGGCCGCCGCGGAGCAGCTCGACTGCATCGCGACGGCCGGCGGAGGCCAGGCGCTCGGCGCGACGTCGGCGACCCTGCTGGGCACTCGGCTCTCGGCGACGCTGAACCCGGGATGGTCCGCGCAGGCGCTCGGCGGCGCCTCCTTTCGCGGCATCGCGCTCGGGTCGACGCTCGACCAGGTGCGGGACGCCGTGGACGAGGAGCTGCCCACGATCCGGTCGCGCGGAGTCGTCGAGGTCGAGATCGGCGACGCGACGCTCGAGATGACCGACGGCGTCGTCACGGCCATCATGGTCACGACGCCGGACGTGCGCACGATCGACGGCCTGGGCGTGGGGGACACCAGAGCCGATGCGGAGCTGTTCTACGGCCCGGTGCGAGCCGGCCCTGACGGTGACGTCCTGGTGACCGCCGATGCGGCCGCGGGGACGAGCTTCCGCCTCGGCATCGACGCTGCCGACGAGATCGTCACGATCACGCTCTGCGCCTGCGGCTGAGCACAGGTCGAGACCCGCGATTTGGTTCCCACGCCGGTGCGGGCGTAGACTTGCGAGTCGGCCTGTCCAGGCGGATTTCCGCATGTCCGGGCCACCAGACGAAGCACACCGAGAAGCAGAGGTCATGGCGAAAAAAGAAGGCGTCATCGAGATGGAAGGCGCGGTGGTGGAGGCTCTCCCCAACGCGATGTTCCGCGTCGAGCTGACGAACGGGCACAAGGTGCTCGCTCACATCAGCGGAAAGATGCGCCAGCACTACATCCGGATCCTCCCCGAGGACCGTGTCGTGGTGGAGCTCTCGCCGTACGACCTCAGCCGCGGTCGCATCGTCTACCGCTACAAGTGACGCGTCGAGCCTGATGCGTCACCGGGCACGCACGTGCCCAGCCACAACTGCATAACCGACAATCACGTTCAGAAAAGGGCTTCTCCATGAAGGTCAACCCGAGCGTGAAGAAGATCTGTGACAAGTGCAAGGTGATCCGTCGCCACGGACGCGTCATGGTCATCTGCGAGAACCCCCGGCACAAGCAGCGCCAGGGCTGACGCAGACCCGCTTTCTTCTTCACCAGCACGACTGAACATCTGACGGCTCACCCGGGACCACTCCCGGGTGCGACCCCCGGCGCGAAGGCCGGGGCCCGGTTCCGGAACACCCTGCTCCCCACACCCGTGGACGAGAGGCTTCCGGGAGGCAATCGGGGCGCCGCGGATGACCACACCTTCGCCGTACCGAAAGGAACTGCCAGCACATGGCACGCCTCATCGGAGTCGATCTCCCGCGCGAGAAGCGCCTCGAGATCGCACTCACCTACATCTTCGGCATCGGGCGCACCCGCGCTGCCGAGACCCTCGCCGCCACCGGCGTCTCCGGCGACCTCCGGGTCCACGAGCTCACCGACGACCAGCTCGTCGCGCTCCGTGACCACATCGAGGCCAACTACCAGACCGAGGGCGACCTCCGTCGTGAGGTGACCGCCGACATCCGTCGCAAGATGGAGATCGGCAGCTACCAGGGCCGTCGTCACCGCGCTCACCTGCCGGTCCGCGGCCAGCGCACCAAGACCAACGCGCGCACCCGCAAGGGTCCGAAGCGCACTGTCGCCGGAAAGAAGAAGTGATTCGCTGATGCCTCCCAAGAGCGCTGGCGCCAAGAAGGTGCGCCGCAAGGAGAAGAAGAACGTCGTTCAGGGCCACGCCCACATCAAGAGCACGTTCAACAACACGATCGTCACCATCACCGACCCGTCCGGCGCGGTCATCGCCTGGGCGTCCGGTGGAACCGTGGGCTTCAAGGGCTCCCGCAAGTCGACGCCGTTCGCGGCCGGCATGGCGGCCGAGGCTGCTGGGCGTCAGGCCCAGGAGCACGGCATGAAGAAGGTCGACGTCTTCGTCAAGGGTCCGGGTTCGGGCCGTGAGACCGCGATCCGCTCCCTGAGCGGCGTCGGTCTGGAGGTCGGCACGATCTCCGACGTCACCCCCAGCCCCCACAACGGCTGCCGCCCGCCCAAGCACCGTCGTCTCTGAGACTCATCCGTCTCAGCTCGACCCACGAATTCCAGGAGCACTGAACCATGGCCCGTTACACCGGTCCTCTCACCAAGAAGTCGCGTCGCCTCGGCGTCGACCTCGTCGGTGGTGACGCCGCCTTCGAGCGTCGTCCCTACCCGCCCGGCCAGCACGGCCGCGCCCGCATCAAGGAGTCCGAGTACCGCACCCAGCTGCAGGAGAAGCAGAAGGCGCGCTACACGTACGGCATCCTCGAGAAGCAGTTCGCCAACTACTACGAGCTCGCCTCGCGTCGTCCCGGCAAGACCGGCGACAACCTGCTGACGCTGCTCGAGTCGCGTCTCGACAACGTGGTCTACCGCGCGGGCCTGGCCCGCACGCGTCGCCACGCCCGTCAGCTCGTGAACCATGGGCACTTCCTGGTCAACGGCGTCAAGACGAACATCCCGTCGTTCCAGGTCAGCAAGTTCGACATCATCGACGTCAAGGCCAAGAGCCTGAACACGACGCCGTTCATCGTCGCCCGTGAGACCCACGACGCCGACACCGTGCCCGCGTGGCTCGACGTGTCGCCCGAGCGCGGCCGGATCCTGGTCCACCAGAACCCGGTCCGCGAGCAGATCACCGTTCCGATCCAGGAACAGCTCATCGTCGAGTTCTACTCGAAGAAGTAGTCATCCCACCGACCCGGGCCTCATATAACGGTTGTCCCGGAAAGGAATCACCATGCTGATCGCCCAGCGCCCCACCCTGTCCGAAGAGGTCGTCGACGAGTTCCGTTCGCGGTTCGTCATCGAGCCCCTCGAGCCCGGGTTCGGCTACACCCTCGGCAACTCGCTGCGTCGCACCCTCCTGAGCTCGATCCCGGGTGCGGCCGTCACGTCGATCAAGATCGACGGCGTGCTGCACGAGTTCTCGACCGTCCCCGGGGTCACCGAGGACGTCACCGAGATCATCCTCAACCTCAAGGGCCTCGTGGTCTCCTCGACCGTCGACGAGCCCGTCGTCATGTACCTGCGCGCCTCGGGCGCGGGGGCCGCGACGGCGGCCAACATCGAGGTGCCGGCCGATGTGGAGATCCACAACCCGGACCTGCACATCGCGACGCTCAACGACAAGGCGCGGCTCGACATCGAGCTCGTCGTCGAGCGCGGTCGTGGCTACGTCACGGCGGTGCAGAACAAGACCGGCGACGAGGAGATCGGTCGCATGCCGATCGACTCGATCTACAGCCCCGTGCTGAAGGTCACCTACAAGGTCGAGGCCACGCGTGTCGAGCAGCGCACCGACTTCGACAAGCTCGTGATCGACGTCGAGACCAAGGGCTCGCTCCTGCCGCGCGACGCGATCGCGTCGGCCGGCTCGACCCTGGTCGAGCTGTTCGGGCTGGCCCGTGAGCTCAACGTCGAGGCCGAGGGCATCGACATCGGCCCGTCGCCGGTCGACGAGCAGCTCGCCGCCGATCTCGCGCTGCCGATCGAGGACCTCGACTTCAGCGTCCGTTCGTACAACTGCCTCAAGCGTGAGGGCATCCACACCGTCGGTGAGCTGATCACCCGTTCGGAGCAGGATCTCCTCGACATCCGCAACTTCGGTGCGAAGTCGATCGACGAGGTCAAGGAGAAGCTGGTCGAGATGGGTCTGGGCCTGAAGGACAGCCCGGCCGGCTTCGACCCGTCCGCCGTCGCTTTCGAGGACGACGACACGTCGTTCGCCGAGGACGAGCAGTACTGAGCCCCCCGGCGAGCCGACGGCCCGCCGCATCCCACCTGGAGTAACGCATGCCTACCCCCACCAAGGGTCCCCGCCTCGGCGGCAGCCCCGCGCACCAGCGGCTGATCCTGGCCAACCTGGCGCAGTCGCTGTTCGAGCACGGCAAGATCACGACGACCGAGGCCAAGGCCCGCCGTCTGCGTCCCTACGCCGAGCAGCTCATCACCAAGGCCAAGACCGACACGGTGGCCAACCGCCGCCTGGTCGTCAAGGTCATCCGTGACAAGAGCGTCCTGCACACCCTGTTCACCGAGATCGGCCCGGCCATGGCCACCCGTCCCGGCGGCTACACGCGCATCACGAAGCTCGGCCCCCGCAAGGGCGACAACGCCCCGATGGCCGTGATCGAGATCGTCGAGGCCCAGGAGTTCGCGGCGCAGAACCAGGCCCCCAAGGCCAAGACGGCCCCGAAGGCCGCGCCCGCCGAGGAGACCACCGACGAGGTCGTGACCGACGAGGCTGCGGAGACGCCGTCCGAGGAGACCACCACCGAGGCTTCGGCCGAGGCGGAGGCCACCGAGGCCGACGCGACCGACGAGGAGTCCTCCGACAAGGAGTGACACCCCACCTGCCTGACGACCAGGGCCCCGCACCGTTCACCGGTGCGGGGCCCTGGTCGTCGGTGGGGTCAGGGGCGACGGGTGCGCAAGAGGCGAAAGCCCTTGGCCGTGCCGATGCGCTCGGTGGGCCAGCCCTGATCGACGAGCCACCGCTGCAGGGAGTCGGCGCCGAGCTGGCGACCCACGACCATCGTCATGGTGCCGTCCTCGGTGAGGCGGTCGAGCCAGAGCAGCAGCAGCTCGTGCAGGGCGTGCTTGCCGATCCGGATGGGCGGGTTCGACCAGATCTCATCGAACTGGAGGTCGGCGGGAACGTCCTCGGGCAGGGACGTCGTGACGGCGAGGTCGTGACGCTCGGCATTGCCCGCGGTGAGCTCCAGCGCACGCTCGTTGACGTCGACGGCCCAGACCTCGGCGTCCGGCCAGTGGGTTGCCAGCGCGAGCGCGATGGGCCCCCAGCCGCAGCCGAGATCGAGCACGCGGGCGGGATCCGGGGCAACGGAGGGGGCCTCGTCGTCGAGCCGGTCGAGCAGGTGGCGCGTCGCGTGGTCGAGACCGTCGCCCGAGAAGACCCCGGAGGAGGTTCGCATCGCGAGGCGCCGGCCGCCCAGCTCGACCTCGACCTCGCGCAGTCGCGCCGCGACCCCGGGCTTCCGGGAGAAGTAGTGGTCGGCCATCGCTCCAGTCTTTCTCAGCAGTGCTCGAAGACGTAGGCGGGGTCGCCGACCGGCACGACGTCGCGGTCGCGCAACAGGATCGAGCGCTCGCCGGCGGCCTCGTCGCAGGCCTCCTCGAACGCCTCGCGGCCGTTGTCGGTGTACTCGACCTCGATGACATGGCCGCCGTACATGTCGGTGTAGTCGCCGCACTCGTCGTACACGGCGCACTCCTCCGTGACGGCGAAGTCGAAGCCCAGGGCAGGTCCGTCGATCTCCGAGCTGTTCTTCTGCGCGATCGGCAGCCCGGCGCCGTGAGCCGCGTCGACCAGGAGCCGCGCGAAGGCCTCGGCGTGGTCCTGGGTCAGGAGCCCACGGGAACGGGTCCAGCTGTCGAGGTTGTCGACCTCGACGGCATCGAAGCCGTCGCTGGCGCACGTGCGGATCCAGTCGCCGACGACCGTGGCGAGCTCCTCCCGCTTCTCGGCCGTCGAGATGTCGAACAAGGTCTCGCCGGGCCACCCGGGGTCAATGACGTCCTCACCACCGTCCTGGAGCAGCAGGTCGACGCCGTGCCGCACGACGAACACGTCGCGCGCGCCGCCCGGCTGGGTCTGGAAGCCGTTGACGTAGCAGATCGAGTAGCGGTCGTTGTCCGGGACCGAGGAGCTGTCGCGGGTCACGACCTCGACGTCGTCGGCCGGCTCGTAACGTCCGCCGAGCTGGTAGTCGACCACGGCGCCGACGGGCGGGAGCTCCAGGTCGCCCTCGCCGTCACCCCCGCACCCGGCCAGGAGCGTCCCGACGAGCGCGAGCGCCAGCAGACCTCTCCTCACTGCTCGCCCTCCCACTGCTGGCGCACCCGCACGGGCGCCGCCAGCAGCCAGGCATCGGTCACGAGCTCGCGCAGCTCGGCGACGTTGACCCGTTCGAGGTCGACCAGGACGTACGGGTAGCCGTCGTAGTGCGGGATCGTGAAGAACGCCGGGTCGTCGCCGGCGAGCAGGGACTCCTTGTCCTCAGGGGCGCACTTCAGGGCGAGCGCCCCGTGGGCCTGCTTCTCCTGCCGCAGGCGGCAGAGCATCTTGCCCTTGACCTTGAGCGAGGGACTGCCCCAGGAGGTCGACGCCTCGGTCTGGGGGAACGTCGTCGTCGCGAAGGAGACGATCTCGTCCCACGTGGTGCCCATGGCGTCAGTCTGACAGTGTCGCGAGCCGGTGCACGTGCTCCGCCTGCGCCGCGACCACGACCGTGGCGGAGGTCTCGAGGTCGAACCACGCGACCCGGTCGAGCTCGGGGACCTGGATCATGCGTCCCGAGCGCGGGGGCCACTCCATCTCGAACGTGCCGGGGTCGACGGTCTCCGGGTCGAGATCGGCCTCGAGTGCCCAGATGCGGACGTCCTTGCGGGACTGGCGCACCGTGCCGAGGTCGACGAGCGGACCGGTCGGCACCGGGACGCCGAGCTCCTCGGTGAACTCCCGCCGGGCCGCGTCGATCGGCTCCTCACCGTCCTCGACGACGCCCTTGGGGATCGACCACGCCCGTTCGTGCTTGCGGGCCCAGAACGGCCCCCCGAGGTGGCCCAGGAGCACCTCGGTGCGGTCGTCACGGCGACGGTGCAGCAGGATGCCGGCGCTCAGGAGCCTCGGCACGTCACTCGTCCCGGCGGCGACGTGACTCGTGGACCCGGGCGGACAGGCCCGCGTCGTCGGGGTAGACGACCTCCTCGAGCACGAGGCCGTGCGGCTCCATGACCTTCACCCGGCCGTCGCGGACCTTGCCAGCCAGCACCTCGGCCGCGAACTCCGGCGGGAACCGCCGCTCACCGACTGCGACGAGGCAGCCCATCAGCGAGCGCACCATCGAGTGGCAGAACGCGTCGGCGCGTACCGTCGTGGCGATCGTCTCGCCGCCGCGGACCGTGCGCAGCGCGAGCAGCGTGCGAATCGTGGTGGCACCCTCGCGCTTCTTGCAGAACGCCGCGAAGTCGTGCTCGCCCAGGAGGTGCTCGGCGGCCTCGTTCATCAGGTCGACCGTGAGCGGGCGGGGGTGGGCGACGATCATGCCGCGCGCGAGGGGGTCCGGGCCGGCCGGGTGGTCGGTCATCCGGTAGACGTAGCGGCGCTCGACGGCGGCGAAGCGTGCCTCGAAGTCGGGGTGCGCCTGGGTCACGGCCTTGATGCGGATGTCGGGCGGCAGGTAGCGGCGCAGGCGCCGCTCGAGCACGCCCGGGTGGGTGTCGAGGTCGACGTGCGCGACCTGGCCCCGCGCGTGCACGCCGGCATCGGTGCGGCCCGCGACCGTGACGGTGGGCGGCTGGGGGAGGCGCAGGATCGTGCCGAGCGCGGCCTCGAGGTCACCTTGGACGGTGCGCTGCCCCGGCTGGGTCGCCCAGCCGGCGAAGTCGGAGCCGTCGTACGCCAGGTCGATCCGCAGTCTCACGGGAGTCCACGGTAGTCGGTGGTGACGGTGCGGGTTCAGGGGGACGGTAGAGCGAGTGCCAACCTTCGCGGGGCGGTGACTCTGCCGTCACGCTGTTGCTCCTGGTGACGGCAGGCTCACCGCCCCCGGAGGCGGGTGACGGCAGGCTCACCGCCCATCGGCGGTCAGGCCCAGCGCTGCGAGGCGGGCACGAAGTCGAGCGTGCGCGCGCCCGTGTAGATCTGCTTCGGGCGGGCGATCTTCTGCTCCGGGTCGTCAACGAGCTCGATCCACTGCGCGAGCCAGCCCGACGTGCGGGGGATCGCGAAGAGCACCGTGAACATCTCCGGCGGGAACTGCAGCGCCTCGTAGATCAGGCCCGAGTAGAAGTCGACGTTGGGGTACAGCTTGCGCTTGATGAAGTACTCGTCGTTGAGCGCGATCTTCTCGAGCTCCTGCG
>JAHEXN010000285.1 GCA_023252095.1 Actinomycetes bacterium
GACTCAAGTTATGACTGGTACCGACCACGGTGGTCGGCCACTACTCATCGGAGGTTCCACATGAGCACCATCACCCGCTTCCGCGGCCGCGACCCGTTCTTCGCCGAGTTCGACTCGCTCGTGCGTTCCACGTTCGGCGGCCAGACCGTCCCGTCCGGCGAGTCGCTGGCGTTCACGCCCACCGCCGAGACCGTCCGTGAGGGCGACGACGTCGTGGTCCGACTCGACCTGCCCGGCGTCGACGTCGCCGAGGACGTCTCGGTCGAGGTCACCAACAACCGTCTCGTCATCGCGGGCGAGCGCAAGGACGACCGTGCGGAGGAGTCCACGGGCCGTTCGGTCCGCGAGGTCCGGTACGGCAGCTTCCGTCGTTCGTTCGGCCTCCCGGGCCACGTGGGCGCCGACGCCGTCAGTGCCCACTACGACAAGGGCGTCCTGCACGTCCGTGTCGCCGGGGTCTACGCGGGCACCGAGCCCACGCGCATCGCGATCAGCGACGGCCCGGCGGTCGCCGAGGTCGAGCAGGCCTGAGCCCGTGGGAGGCCCCGGCAGCCACACGGCTGCCGGGGCCTCGACGCCCCTCACGGCCTACCGTGGGACGCATGGAGCAACGACTCAGTCTCGTGACCCTGGGCGTCCACGACCTCGCCCGCGCCCGTGCCTTCTACGAGCAGGGCCTCGGGTGGCGGCGCGGCAACACCGAGGACGAGGTCGCGTTCTATCAGCTCCCGGGCCTCGTCCTGGCCCTGTGGGACCGGGCCGAGCTGGCCGCCGACGCAGGCGTGCCCGAGGGTCCGGGCGGCTTCGGCGGGATCGCGCTGGCCTACAACACGCGTTCCCGCGACGAGGTCGTCGAGGTTCTCGCCCGCGCCCGCGACGCCGGCGGCACGGTCACGAAGCCCGCGACCGACACCGAGTGGGGCGGGTTCTCCGGCTACTTCACCGATCCGGAGGGACAGCTCTGGGAGGTCGCGTTCAACCCGTTCTGGTCGGTCGACGAGACCGGACACACAGCCCTCGGCGCGGCCGACCAGGACTAGGGGCCACGACCGGAGTCAGGCCGACAGGGCTGCCAGGCTCACGGTGACCTCGAACGGCTCGGAGACCGCGAGGACGTCGGGGCCCGTGACGTGGGAGACCTGGCGGTAGGTGCCCTCGACCAGGGCCCAGGCCGTGATCGAGGCGGGTTCGCCCGGGTCGACGACCCAGTAGTGGGCGCATCCTGCGCGCTCCAGCCGGTCCTTCTTCAACAGCAGGTCGATGCCTCGGGTCGAGGGCGACAGCACCTCGATCGCCAGGACCGGCGCGACGGGAAGATCACGCTCGGTGAGGTCCTCGACCCGCGCCACCACGAGATCAGGCTGCATCACGGTGTCGTCGGCGAGCACGACGTCGAGCGGGGCGAACAACACCTCGAGCGACTCCGGGCACGCCGCATCGACCACACGGAATACGTTCCGAAGCGCACGCTGATGGCGAGTCGACGGCGCCGGACTCACGACGAGCACCCCATCCAGCAGCTCGTAGCGGTGCCCGCCATCGGGCATCTCCGCCAGGTCCTCGCGCGTCAGCGCACGACCCCGCGGCAAGCCGGTGGACACCTCGGTCGCCATGGCGTTCATGGTAGGTCGCCTCCTCGGTCATGACCACAGCCAAGCCCCGCCCGCCCACGCGGACGAGCCACGCCGACCTCGCCTGTGGACAACCGCTCAGGCCCGGGCGTCGAGACCGTCCGCGCGAGCCGACGCATGAGGGCACGTGGCGCTCGGCGGCTCTGAGCCGTCCGACTCCGGATCGCCGTGCGGCCGATCCGGCGCGACCCGCTGCGGCGTGCGCGGAGTCAGCCGGAGCTCGAACCCCTTCGGCACGATCGTGAGCCGCTCGGCGATGTCCAGCTCATAGTCGGGGTCGCCCGTGATCTCGTAGCGGTGCAGGAGCCGGGCCAGCACGAGGATCGCCTCCTGCTGGGCGAACTGGCGTCCGATGCACGACCGCTCCCCTGTGCCCCACGGCTTGTAGCTGTGCGGCAGGCGGCCGCGGGAGTTCTCGGGCAGGAACCGGTCGGGGTCGAAGCGCTCGGCGTCGTCACCCCACACGGCGGGGTCGCGGTGCACCGCGGGCAGCAGCACGATGGCCCAGTCCTGCGGGCGCATCACGTGCCCCGTCGACAACGTGGTGGTCTCCCTGGGCCCGCGCCCGAATCCGGGAGCCGTGGGCCACAAGCGCAGGGCTTCGTCGAGCACGCGGCGCAGGTAGCGGAACTGCGGCACCTGCTCGAACGTCGGCACCGTGTCGCGGTCCGGCCCGAGCAGGGCATCGACCTCCGCGTGCGCCTTGGCGAGGACCTCCGGGTCGCGGGACAGGTAGTACAGCGCGAACGACAACGCGCCCGAGGTCGTCTCGTGGCCCGCCACCAGGAACGTCAGGATCTGGTGGCGGATGTTGGTGTCGTCGAGCTGCTCGCCCGTCTCGGGGTGGCGAGCGGTGAGCATGATGCCGAGCAGGTCGTGCTCGGACGGCGGCTGGGCCCGGCGCGTCGCGATGATGTCGTCGAGCAGCTCGTCGACGTAGTCCTGGGACGACTGGGTCCGCTTGCGGATACGGCGCACGGCCAGACGACCGCCCGGGGCCGTCCGCAGCGTCGCGATGCGCTGCCCGCTCTTGAGCGCCAGGATCATGGCCGCCACGAAGGGATGCGGATCGACGCCCTCGAACGAGGCGAAGTCGCGACTCAGCGCGGCTCGCGCCAGGGTCTCGAGCGTCAGCTTGGTCATGTCGCGCGAGACGTCGATCGGGCCGTCGAGCCGTTCCCAGTACGCGAAGAGCTCGTCGAGGGTCTCGACCATGACGGGGTGGTACGACTGCATCGCCGTGCGCGTGAACGCCGGGCGCAACAGATCGTGCGCGAGGCGCCAGTTGTGCTCGTGGGAGTGCGCCGTGAACAGCCCGTCGCCCGCAAAGTCACGCAGAGCATCGACCGCCGGTGGCAGCACCTTGACGAACCGTTGCTCGTCGCACAGCTCGGCCGCGAGCTCGGCGCTCGCGACGAACACGAACTTCTGGTCGAACACCTGGATCTCGAAGATCGGCTCGCCCAGCTTCTCGGCGTGACCCACCATGCTCTTCAGCGGGCGGGAGGGATCGACCGAGCGGCCGTCACCCACGATCGGGAGACGACCCGAGGGATGGGCGAAGGACTGCCCGCCCCAGTCGTTCTGCATCGTCAGAGCCCGGACTTGCCCGATGCCCAGCGCACGACCCCTTGGTAGCGGGGGCCGGCGACGCGGACGAAGGCGTCGATGACCTTGGCGTCGGCGCCGATCAGCACACGCACCTTCTTCTTCTCGACCCCGTCGAGGATCACGGTGGCTGCCTTGGCGGGCGTCGTACGCGCCAGGACCTTGTCGAAGTGGGCACTCATGGCGCTCTTCTCGTCGGCGCGCTCGTCGACCGAGGTCGCATTGCGGACGATGTTGGTCTTGATGCCGCCGGGGTGCACGCACGTGACCGAGACGGGCTTCTTCGCCATCTTCATCTCCATGGCAAGGGACTCCGTGAACCCGCGGACGGCGAACTTCGCGGCGTTGTAGGCGCTCTGCGACGGCACCCCGAAGAGTCCGAAGACGCTCGAGATGTTGACGACGTGGCCGTCGCCCGAGGCCTCGAGGTGGGGCAGGAACGCCTTGGTGCCGTTCACGACGCCCCAGAAGTCGACGTCCATGACGCGCTCGAGGTGCTTGTAGGGCATCTCCGTGACGTTGCCGAAGTAGGCGATGCCGGCGTTGTTGATCACGAGGTTGACGCGGCCCAGGTCGGCAGCGACCTCGTCGGCGTAGTGCTCGACGATCTCGCGCTGCGACACGTCGATGACGTCGGACCGCACCGTGCCGCCCATCTGGCGGACCTGCTCGGCCGTCGCCTCGAGGCCCGCGACATCGACGTCGCTGATCGCCACGGTCGCGCCGCGCCTGGTCAGCTCCAGCGCCAGAGCTCGGCCGATGCCCGAGCCCGCGCCCGTCACGACCGCGACCTTGCCGTTGATCCAGCTCATGCCTGCTCCTCGGTGCTCCACGTCACATCTTCCGATACCGC
>JAHEXN010000040.1 GCA_023252095.1 Actinomycetes bacterium
GCCCCGTGCTGCGGCTCGAGGGCGTCACGGTCGCCGACGAGGCCGGCCGTGACCTGCTGCACGAGATCTCGCTGACGGTGCACGCCGGCGAGGTCGTCGGCATCGCGGGCGTCGAGGGCAACGGCCAGTCCGAGCTCGTCGAGGTCGTGATGGGCATGGTGCGGGCGCGCGCCGGCACGATCCACCTCGGCGACGACGACATCACGCGCCTCAGCACCCGTGCGGTGCGCGACCTGGGCGTGGGATTCGTGCCGGAGGACCGGCACCGCCACGGGCTCGTGCTCGACTACCCGCTGTGGGAGAACCGCGTGCTCGGGCACCAGATGTCCGCGCCGGTCGTCAAGCGCGGTCTCGTGAGCCGCAAGGGCGCCCGGGCCGACGCCCAGCGCATCATCGACGAGTTCGACGTCCGCACCCCAGGTGTCGACACCTCCGCCCGCGCGTTGTCGGGCGGCAACCAGCAGAAGTTCATCGTCGGTCGTGAGATGAGCGGGTCCCCGCGCCTGCTGATCGCGTCCCACCCCACCCGCGGCGTCGACGTCGGCGCCCAGGCGGCGATCTGGGACCACGTCCGCGCCGCCCGACGCGAAGGACTCGGCGTGCTCCTGATCTCGGCCGACCTCGACGAGCTGATCGGCCTGTCCGACCGGCTCGAGGTCATCCTCCGCGGCCGCCTGACGGCCCGGTTCGACCCGTCCACGGTCACCGCCAGCGACCTCGGTGAGGCCATGACGGGCGGCGAGGTGGTCGCCTCATGAGCGAGCCCACTGCCGTCGAGAAGGCTCCCGCCGTGAAGACCGCGACGCCTGCCGCGCGTCGGATCATCGGCTCGGTCGTCGGGGGCCTCCTGCCGCCGCTCGTCGCGGTGATCGGCGCGATGGCCGTGACGAGCCTGGTCATCGTGATCTCGGGCGGCTCGGCCGCCGACTTCCTCTCGACGATCTTCTCGATGCCGAACGAGCGCGTGCAGCTCACGATCATCAACCAGTCGGCCATGCTGTCGATCTCGGCCATTGCTGCGGCGATCTGCTTCCGCATGAACATCTTCAACATCGGCGTCGAGGGCCAGTACATCGTCGGCTCGTGCGCGGGGGCGTTCTTCGCGGGCAGCGGTCTCGTGCCCGGCCCGCTCAACATCCTCGCGACGCTCGTCGTCGCCGCCGCGGCCGGTGCGGCCTACGCCTCGATCGCTGGTCTGCTCAAGGTGTTCCGTGGGGTCAGCGAGGTCATCAGCGCGATCATGCTGAACTACATCGCGCTCACGATGGCCGGCTACCTCGTCACGAAGTACGGCCAGGAGAGCGGCTACACGTTCACGACCGAGAGGCTGCCGCTCGACGCGCAGCCGCTCGGCTTCAAGATCTTCCCCGACGCCCCGGGCGACGTGTGGGCCCTGTCGAGCCTCGCGATCATCTTGGGCATCGGCTACTGGTTCCTGATCTCGCGCACCCGTTTCGGGTTCGAGCTCCGGGTCACGGGTGAGTCCGAGACGGCGGCCCGAGCGAGCGGCGTCAACGTCAACAAGATGAGGCTCATCGTGATGGCCCTGTCCGGTGCGGTCGCCGGCCTGGTGTGGATGCCGGCATACTTCGGCTCGGTCCACACGTTCGGTCCGCCGGAGAACTTCCAGGCCGGACTCGGCTTCCTCGGCCTCGCGGTGGCCCTGCTGGGTCGCAACCGCACGCTGGGCATCTTCTTCGGCGCTCTGCTGTTCGCGTTCCTGTCGGGCCAGTCCAACGCCCTGCAGTCGGCGGGCATCGCGAAGGACGTCATCGACATCACCCAGGGCATCACGGTGCTCGCGGTCGTCGTGGCCTACGAGGTCGTGGGCCGTCGCCGGGCCCGGGCCGAGGCCGAACGGGTCTCGCGACAGCTCGAGGCCGAGCGACAGGGGGCCACGGCATGACGACCGAGCAGCAGTCCTTCAGCAGTGAGGTCGCCCGGGCGCGCACGTTCCGCCACACGTGGTGGCTCGTCGCGCTCGCGGTCATCGTCGTGATCTCGACGGTCCGCCTCTACACGGGCGCCGACCGCATCACGGCACCCGGGACGCTGCGGGCGGCCATCATCGGCGCCTGCCCCATCCTGCTCGCGGGCCTCGGTGGCCTGTGGGCCGAGCGCGCGGGCATCGTCAACATCGGGCTCGAGGGCCAGATGCTGCTCGGGACGTGGGGCGCGGCCTTCTTCGCGTACCACTACGGACCACTCGTGGGCGTGCTCGGCGCGGCCCTCATGGGGCTGCTGGGCGGCCTGCTCCACGCGATCGCCACGGTCTCCTTCGGTGTCGACCACATCATCTCGGGCGTCGCGATCAACATCGTCGGGCTCGGCGCGGTCGGCTTCCTCGCCAAGACGACGTTCGACGACCTGAAGGGTGGCGGTCCGCGCAACCTCTCGGGCTACGACACCCCGCCGGAGTTCACGGTGCCGCTCGTCGCCGACGGCGCGAAGGCGCTCGCCGACAAGCACTGGTTCGTCGTCTCCGACGTCGCCGGAGCCGTCGCGGGCGTCACGACGCGGCTCTCGCTGCTCACGGTGCTGGCTTTCGTGCTGGTCGGCGTCACGGCGTGGGTCCTGTGGCGCACGTCGTTCGGCCTGCGCCTGCGCTCGTGCGGTGAGAACCCGCAGGCCGCGGAGACGCTCGGCATCAACGTCTACCGCTACAAGTACGTCGCGGTCCTGATCTCCGGCGCGTTCGCGGGCCTCGGCGGCGCCTACCTGGCGATGGTCGCCTCGTCGTCGTTCACGGTGGGCCAGACCGGCGGCCGTGGCTACATCGGCCTCGCCGCGATGATCTTCGGCAACTGGCGTCCCAGCGGCGTGCTCACGGGTGCGCTGATGTTCGGCTACACCGACGGCATCTCGCTGCTCTCGAACAGCGGGGCGCTCGTGCACGCGCTGCTGCTGCTCATCGCGATCCTGCTGGCCGTCTTCGCGGTCATCAAGGTGCGGACGGCCGAGCGGGTCACGGCGGCGGTCGTCGCCGCCCTCTCGGTCGGCGGGTTCGTCTGGTACTTCAGCTCCGACACGGTCAACGCCTCCTTCACGGGCATGACGCCGAACGTCGTGACGCTGTTCGTGCTGGCCGTGTTCTCGCAACGGCTGCGCATGCCCGCAGCCGACGGGGAGCAGTACCGACGTGGGGGAGCAGGCTGATGGCGGGACACTCGAACGGTGGCGCAGCGATGTCGTTGGGCATCAAGGGGGCCGACGACCCGATCGACTGGGCGTCGCTCACGCGGTACGCCACCGAGGTCATGGGACGGGCGTACGCGCCGTACTCGAACTACAAGGTCGGGGTGGCAGGCCTGGTCGACGACGGCCGCGTCGTGCTCGGCTGCAACGTCGAGAACGCGGCCTACGGCGTCGCACTGTGCGCCGAGTGCGGCATGGTCTCGGCCCTGCACGCCACGGGCGGTGGACGTCTCATCGCGGTCGCCTGCGTCGACGCCGAGGGGCGTCCGCTGATGCCGTGCGGTCGCTGCCGCCAGCTCCTCTGGGAGAACGGCGGTCCGGACCTGCAGCTGCAGACCGCCTCCGGCATCAGGACGATGCGCGAGGTCCTGCCGGACGCGTTCGACGCGAGCGACCTCGCGACCGCGGAGGCTCCGGACGAAGACGGTCCGGCGTGACCACGAGTCACCTCGACCTGACCGACCCCGCCTTCGTCGCCGATCCCTACCCGGCACTCGCCGAGCTGCGGGCCACGGGAGACCTGCTGTGGCACGAGCCGTCGGGCCGGTGGCTCGCCACGACCCACGCGGCCGTGACCCGGGTCCTGCGCGACCGGTCGTTCGGTCGCCTGTGGACCGATCACGAGCCGGCCGACGTCATGGAGCCCTTCAACACGCTGCACCGCAACCAGCTGATGGAGAACGAGCCACCCGAGCACACGCGGATGCGGCGCCTGCTCCAGGGCGCGTTTGGCCGCGGTCACGTCGAGCGCCTGCGTCCGGGCATCGAGTCGCTCGCTGCCGAGATGGTGGCGCGGCTCGTGCCCGGCAGCGACCTGCTGGCCGACTTCGCCGAACCCTTCCCGGTCTTCGTGATCGCCGACCTCCTGGGCTTCCCGCGCGTCGACCACGCGTTGCTGCGCGACTGGTCGCAGGCCATCGTGCACATGTACGAGTCGGACGTCGACGAGGCCACCCGTGCGGCAGCCGTGCAGGCGAGCACCGACTTCGCCGCCTACGTGCGCGACATCGTCGAGCACCGACGCTCGCACCCGGGCGACGACCTCGTGACCGACCTGATCGCGGCCCGCGACGGCGGGGTCGACGGGGGGGACGCGAAGCTGTCCGACGACGAGCTCGTGGCCACCGTCGTGCTGCTGCTCAACGCGGGGCACGAGGCGTCGGTCAACACGTTCGGCAACGGGCTGGTGGCGCTGCTCGCTCATCCTGACCAGGAGCGGCGCGTCCGGTCCGGCGAGGTCGACGTGGCTACGGCGCTCGAGGAGCTCATCCGCTACGACGCCCCTCTGCAGCTGTTCGAACGCACGGCCACGGCCGACGTCGACGTCGCGGGCACGACGGTTCGAGCGGGCGAGGTCGTGGCGTGCCTGATGGGCTCGGCCAACCGTGACGCCGCCGCCTTCGAGGACGCCGACGGCTTCGACGTGGCCCGTGATCCCAATCCCCACGTGGGGTTCGGCATGGGGCTCCACTTCTGCCTCGGGGCACCGCTCGCGCGTCTCGAGCTGCAGATCAGCCTGCGCGCCCTGCTGTCACGCTTCGGCACGATCGAGCTCGAGGCCACTCCGCGCCGGCCCACGTGGGTCCTGCGCGGCTACGAGAGCCTCGTCTGCGACCTGACCGTGACGGCCTGACCGTGGCGACGCCGTACCACCGGCTCGCGCGCGAGCACCCGGACTACGAGTGGTGGAAGCTGCCCGTCGCCGGCCTGATCGGCACGATGGGCTACCTCGTCGCGTCCGTGGGCATCGGCGTCGTCGTCGCGATCGTGCTGATCGTCTCGATCCCGAACGACCCCGTGGCGGCCGAGCGGTGGTTCGACGACCTCCTCGCGGGATCGACGGGCTCGCCGTGGGTGCTCGCCGTCCTGCTCGGCTCGATCGCCCTGATGCTGCCGGCCGTTCTCCTGAGCGTGCTCGCGACGGGACCGCGACCCGTGGGCTACCTGTCATCGGTGCAGGGCCGGCTGCGTTGGGGCTGGCTCGCGCGGGTCACGGCCGTGGCGTTTGCTCTCTACGGGGCCGTGATCGTGGGCACCATGGCGCTCGGACTGGCGGGCGAGACGACGTCCCCGAGCCTGGCCGACGACGCGGTCCTCTCCTTCGTGATCGTGCTGCTGCTCGTGCCACTGCAGGCCACCGCGGAGGAGTACGTCTTCCGGGGGTACCTGTTCCAGCTGGTCGGCTCGTGGACCAGGTTCGCGATCGTTCCCGTGCTCGTCAGCACGCCGCTGTTCGTGGTGGGCCACGTGTACGACTTCTGGGGCCTGGTCGACGTCGCGATCTTCGCGCTCATGGCCTCGTACCTCGTGATCCGGACGGGCGGCCTGGAGGCGGCCATCGCGGCGCACGTGGCCAACAACCTCGTGCTGTTCGCGCTGGAGGCCTTCAACGTGGGCGTCGTCGCGACCGAGGAGTACGGTCCGCTGGACCTGCTCCCGACCCTGCTGACCTCGCTCGTGTTCGTGCTGCTCGTGGAAAAGATGGCACGGGCCCAGGGCCTGGAGCGCACGCGTCCGCCGCTGCCGCCGAAGCCCGTCCCGCCGATGTGGGCGCCGGCCTGGCCCTACCCTCCGCCGTACCCGTACGGCTACCCGCCGCAGCCGTACCCCGCGTACGCGTACGGCTACCCGCCGCAGCCGTACGGCTACCCGTACCCGTCGCAGCCGGTTCCGTTCGGGCCACCGCCGCCGCCGCCACCGCCACCACCGCAAGGAGTCACCCATGACTGAGCCGTTCGACGCCACGGAGGTCATCGCCGCGAAGCGCGACATGCAGCGGCTCAGCGACCCGCAGATCGACTGGGTCGTGGACGCATTCACCCGTGGGGTCGTGGCGCCGGAGCAGATGTCGGCGCTCGCGATGGCGATCCTGCTGAATGGCATGGACCGTGAGGAGATCAGCCGCTGGACCGCGGCCATGATCGCGTCGGGGGAGCGGATGGACTTCTCCTCGCTCAGCCGCCCGACGTCCGACAAGCACTCCACGGGCGGTGTCGGCGACAAGATCACGCTGCCGCTCGCGCCTCTCGTCGCGGCGTGCGGGGTGGCCGTGCCGCAGCTGTCGGGCCGCGGACTCGGCCACACGGGCGGGACGCTCGACAAGCTCGAGGCGATCCCGGGCTGGCGCGCGGACCTGTCGAACGCCGAGATCATGGCGCAGCTCGAGGACGTCGGAGCGGTCATCTGCGCCGCGGGCGCAGGCCTGGCACCGGCCGACAAGAAGCTGTACGCCCTGCGCGACGTGGCCGGCACGGTCGAGGCGATCCCGCTCATCGCGAGCTCGATCATGAGCAAGAAGATCGCCGAGGGCACCGGATCGCTCGTGCTCGACGTCAAGGTCGGCTCCGGGGCGTTCATGAAGCGGCACGAGCAGGCACGGGAGCTCGCCGAGACGATGGTCGCGCTCGGCACCGACGCTGGCGTCAGGACCGTCGCGCTCCTGACCGACATGTCGACGCCCCTCGGACTCACCGCCGGCAACGCGGTCGAGGCCGGTGGTGGGCCGCGTGACGTCGTCGACCTGACGATCGCGCTCGCCCGCGAGATGGTCGCCGGCGCGGGGCGCCCCGACGTCGACCCGGCGGAGGCGCTGGCAGACGGCCGCGCGATGGACGTCTGGCGACGCATGATCGCGGCCCAGGGCGGCGACCCGGACGCGCCGCTGCCGACGCCGAAGGAGACCCACGTCGTCACAGCGCAGGCCGACGGGGTGCTGACCCGTCTCGACGCGCTGGCCGTCGGCGTGGCCGCGTGGCGCCTGGGTGCCGGCCGGTCGCGCCCGGGTGAGCAGGTGCAGGCCGCCGCTGGCGTCGTGCTCCACGCCAAGCCGGGCGACACCGTGCGCGCGGGCCAGCCGCTCCTGGAGCTGCACACCGACACCCCCGAGCGCTTCGCCCGCGCGGAGGCCGCGCTCGAGGGTGCCTTCGACATCGGGGCGGCCGCGCCCGACCTGCCGGCCTCGGTCGTGCTGGATCGGGTCGACTGATTGGGTCGACTGAGCTGGCGACCCGCGCGCCGGACGGGTGTGACCTCCGTCGCAGGGAGCCTCGGTTAGGGTCGAGGGGCCATGCAGCACCACCCTGGAAGTGATGGATGAAGGTCTTCAACGACGCGGCCGAGATCGCCGCGGCGGCAGGAACGACGCTCGGCTCGAGCGAGTGGCTCACGATCACGCAGGACCGGATCGATCTGTTCGCCGACGCGACGGGCGACCGCCAGTGGATCCACGTCGACCCCGAGCGCGCGCAGGAGGGTCCGTTCGGCACGACGATCGCGCACGGATACCTCACGCTGTCCCTGCTGCCGTTCCTCGGCGCGCAGGTCTTCGCGTTCGCGGGCAACCTGGCGCGGGTCAACTACGGGTTGAACAAGGTGCGGTTCGTGACCCCGGTCCGGGTCGGCTCCAAGGTGCGCAACACGGTCGAGCTCGTCTCGGTCGAGGACGTCGAGAAGGGCCAGCGCGCGACGCTGCGCCACACGGTCGAGATCCGCGGCGAGGAGCGTCCGGCGTGCGTCGCCGAGACCGTCTCGCTCTTCATGGAGGGTGGGGCACAGTGACCGCAGGCGACAAGGCACGCACGCGCGCCGAGCTGGGCGTGACGCGTCGTGGCGGGGGTGTCCCGGCCACGCCGGAGCAGATTGCCGCTGCGCCCAAGGTCGCGCTGCACGAGCACCTCGACGGTGGTGTCCGGCCCGCCACGGTCGCGGCGATCGCCGACGAGATCGGGCACCCGCTGCCGGCCGACACGGTCGACGGACTCGCCACCTGGTTCGCCGAGGCGTCGTCCTCCGGCTCGCTGCCGCGCTACCTCGAGACGTTCGTGCACACCGTCGCCGTCATGCAGCGGCCCGAGGACCTGGCACGCGTGGCCCACGAGGCCGTGCTCGACCTCGCGCGCGACGGCGTGGTCTACGCCGAGCTGCGCTGGGCGCCCGAGCAGCACCTCGAGCAGGGGCTCACCCTGGCGGGCGCGGTCGAGGCCGTGCAGGCCGGCATCGAGTCGGGGCGCGCCGAGGCGTCCGGCGAGCGTCGTGAGATCGTCGTCGGCCAGCTCCTGACCGCGATGCGCCACGCCGATCGGGGCCTGGAGATCGCCGAGCTCGCGGTCGAGTACCGGGACCGGGGCGTGGCCGGCTTCGACATCGCCGGTGCCGAGGACGGCTTCCCGCCGATCCTGCACCTGGAGGCGTTCGAGTACCTGCGGCGCGAGAACGCGCACTTCACGATCCACGCGGGCGAGGCGTTCGGCCTGCCGTCGATCTGGCAGGCCGTGCAGCGCTGTGGTGCCGACCGGCTCGGCCACGGCGTGCGCATCGTCGACGACATCGACTTCGACGCGCCCGGCGGGCCACGGCTCGGCCCGCTCGCGGCCTACGTGCGCGACCGCCGCATCCCGCTCGAGATGTGTCCCTCGTCGAACCTGCAGACCGCGGCCGTGCCCGGCATGACCTCGGTTGCCGACCACCCGATCGGCCCGCTCGCCGATCTCGGCTTTCGCGTCACGATCAACTGCGACAACCGCCTCATGAGCGGCACCTCGATGAGCCGCGAGTTCCAGCTTCTCGCGGACGCGTTCGGCTACGGCCCCGACGACCTGCGCTGGTTCACGGTCAACGCGATGAAGAGCGCGTTCCTGCCGTTCGACGAGCGCCTCGCCCTGATCGATGACGTCATCAAGCCGGGGTACGCGGCTCTCTGACTGCGCATGCTGACCGCGCTCGGGCGCGTCGTCCTGGCGGATTCGGACGGACGGCCCGCGGGTGCGCTGGTTGTGGCCGGGTCGTGGCAGAGTGAGCATCTGCCGTGCCATGGTCAGCCGTGGCATTCGTCTCTCGCTCGGAGCACCCGAGCGCCCGTCGGAGGACTTCGCGGTGTTGGGCGCTGGCGCTCAGCGCAGTGATCGTGGCGACTCTGGTCTCGACACTCTCGTCCGGACCGGTTCAGGCCGTCCAGTGGAACGGCTACGGCAACCAGTTCAACTACCGGATGACCGGTGGCGACAGGGTCTACTACTGGTACCACGGCTCCGCGTTCTCCAACTCGTACAGCCAGGCATTCGACTACGCGCTCCTGGGCTGGTCCCAGCCTCGCGTCAACGGTGCCACGTCGCCAGCGACG
This sequence comes from Actinomycetes bacterium, assembly GCA_023252095.1. Lineage (GTDB taxonomy): Bacteria > Actinomycetota > Actinomycetes > Propionibacteriales > Nocardioidaceae > Aeromicrobium. The sequence goes on from JAHEXN010000040.1 coordinate 9,314, forward strand.
CGTTGTACCCCGTACAACGACTTCGCCCACACCTACGAACCGAACATCTCGAACGCGACGGTCGAGTTCTACGCGTTGTGGCTGACTGGCGAGCGGGCAGGCTACAACGGGTACGCCGCCCACTACCGGGGCAGCCGGCCGAATGAAGCCCTGGTCGACCCGGACGTACGTTCCTACAACTGGGGGCAGGTCGTGCTGAACACTCGACTGATGGACAGTCGCCCTGTCGTGAACGGTGCCGGTTCGAAACGGGCAGTGGCCTCTCACGAGCTGGGACACGTCCTGGGCCTCGCCCACTGGCAGGTGGGTGGAACGGTCATGGCGCAGGAGGCGCCCTTCGGGACCCCTCTCAGGAACGTCAGCGGACCAACGTGCCAGGACAACAACTCTCTGCGAGTGAGGTGGTAGCCATGAGGTCGCGAGATATCAAAGTCGCCGTGGTGACGGCGCTCTTTCTGATTTCCGGGTGCGGCCAGGGCCCCGGTGAGGAGCCGGCGGTGGGGTCGCCGACTCCTCCTCCCGCGCCCGGACATTTCGTCGCGGACACGGGCGTTGAAGAACAGCCTGTCATGCGAGAAATGGCTGACTACGCGTTCGATGTCATTGATCCGGCGTCTCTGGCGGAGAACTCGGTAATCGTCGTCTCAGGGCGCGTAATCGGCGTCGAGCGGTCGTTCGTCAGCGCCAACGCTGACATCGTCACCGCCTACTCCGTTCAGGTGGAGGCGGTCTACAAGGGCGAGAAGGTCGCGGATGTCATCTCGGTGAGATTGCCCGGGGGGACGGTGCCACTGGGTGAGTACATCGTTGCCCTGGACAAGCTGGGTCTCTATGAGATGAAGCTCGGCTCGAAGGACCTGGATCGAGATGGCGAGCCCGATGGCGGGGACGGTGGGTATCAGGATCCGCGCACGATGGACCCGATGGTCCCGATCAGCGAGAACTGGGGACTCAACCCGACGAGCGAGAAGACACTCGGAGAGCTGCAGCCCGAGCTCTGGGTCTTCTACATCGGAGGTTCCGAGGACGGCTCCTACTACGGCACGGCCTTCGACTACTCCCTCAAGTACCTCAAGGACGGACTGGTGCACAGTCTCGACACCGAGACCAAGGTGGCCCCCTACCCCGAGGCCGAGCTGAGCGGGAAGTGATGACCGACCAGCAACGGCGCATCAGCATCGTGGCGACAATCCTGGCGATCGGCGTCGTGGCCGGGTGCACCCAGGAGGCAGACACGTCACCGACGGGCGGTGCCACGGAAGCTCCAGCCACGTCGGCCCCGATGCCCGATCACTTCGTCGCCGACACCGGCGCCGAGGGCGTGCCTCCGGTGGAGCTCATCGCTGATTGGAACGTCAATGTCAACGATCCGCGGGTGTTGCGCGACCTCTCGATTGCGGTTGTCTCGGGTCGGGTCATCGGTGTCGAAGGGTCGCACGTCGACGAGGGGGGCTTCATCGTCACGAACTACTCCGTTCAGGTCGGCACGGTCTACAAGGGTGAGGATGTCTCGAAGGTCGTCACAGTGTCGGTGCCGGGTGGATCCGTGCCGTTGGAGGAGTACACCGAGTCCGTCGACGAGCTCGGGCTCTCCGAGCTGAAGCTCGGGCCCAAGGAACTGCAGGGGCGGTACGAGGGTCCGAGAGTCGAGAACTGGGGCCTGAATCCCACGAGTGCCGCCCTGCTCGCCGAGCTGCAACCGGACTTCTGGGTCTTCTACCTGGAAGGGCGCGACGATGGCGTTTACGTCGGCACGGGGTTCGACCATTCGATGAGCTACCTCAAGGACGGACAGGTCCACAGCCTCCACTCGGAGACGGAACGACCCGTCTTCCCCGAGGCCGAGCTGTTCGAGAAGTAGGGCTCAGCCCGACAGCTCGGCGAACGCGCGTCGGGGACTGACCGGACGGCACCCGGCGGCGACGGCGTGCGCGATCACGGCGGGGTCGTCGCGGAGCAGGCGCCAGCCCCGACGCACGAGGACGAGTGGTGGCTTGCGTCCTTCGCTCAGGTCGCGGCGCAGGCGGAGCGCGAACGTCAGGAGTCGCGGGCGGACCAGGCAGAGCGCGTCGTCGAGCACGCCGGCCGCGCGGCACGCCGCCACGACGTCCGGGGCGAACAGGCCCTCGGCGATGAACCGCTCGCCGCACGTGACGGTGTGGGCGCCCGAGCGCCGGCTCGTGGCGATGTCGTACACGGGCACCTCGGTCGTGCCGTGCTGGGAGAGCTCGCGGATCGCGGTGACCGCCGCGTCGGCGTCCCAGGAGCCGGGGTGGTCCCAGTCGGCGATGCCGAGGTCAGAACGGGGGAGGTCGGGGGCGTCGCCCTCGCGGTAGAAGTCGTCGAGGCGCAGCACGGTCCACCCGAGCCGTTCGCCCAGGTGCGACTTGCCGGAGCCCGACGGCCCGGCCACGATCACGACGCCCACGACGGGCCAGCCTAGTCGTGCGCCAGGCCGGGGCCTCAGGCGAGCGTCGTAGGGTGGAGGGCATGTCCGAGACCGTCCCCCCTGCCGTCACTGCCGCCGAGATCGCCGCGCTCATCGACCACGCCATCCTCAAGCCGGAGCTGACTCGCGCCGAGGTCGACGCCGATCTCGACCTGGCGGCGAAGTACCGGATCTTCAGCGTCTGCGTGCGACCCAGCGACGTGGCCCACGCCGTCGAGCGGCTCGCTGGCTCGGGCGTCGCGGTGGGCACCGTGATCGGCTTCCCGCACGGCACGACGTCCACGCAGACGAAGGTCGCGGAGGCCCGCCAGGCCCTCGCCGACGGCGCGGTCGAGCTCGACATGGTCCTCAACATCGGCCGCCTCCGGTCGGGCCTGCTCGACGACGTCGAGGCCGACATCGCGGCCGTCGTCGAGGCCGCGGGCGACCACGTCGTCAAGGTCATCCTCGAGACCGCGTACCTCGACGACGCCCAGATCGAGGCGGGTTCGAAGGCGGCCGAGCGGGCGGGTGCCGCATTCGTCAAGACCTCCACGGGCTTCGCGGGTGGCGGTGCCACGGTTCCGCACGTCACGCTGATGCGGGCGAGTGTCGGCCCTGACGTCCAGGTCAAGGCGTCCGGCGGCGTCCGCGACCTCGACACCCTGCTCGAGATGCGTGCCCTCGGCATCACCCGCTTCGGGACGAGCGCGACGGCCACGATCCTTGACGACGCCGCCGCCCGCGAGGCCGGCGGTTCCGGCACCGGCGCCAGCGACGACTCCTCGTACTGATGACGAGGTCGCGGTCGCTTCGGGCCGTCTGACGGACCGCCGAGGCGACTCGTCACCGAATCGTCACCGTCCGTTCCGGAAGCGGCATTGACCCGGTGCGGTCGGCTGCGGTGAGGTGAAAGGGCACGATTTCGGGGGGAATCTGCTGGTGAGGACCCACGAGTTGCTGCGTCATGTCCCGACTCGCCTCGAAGGTCGTCCTCCATGCTCCGCACGCCCCGGCGCTCCCTGCGCCACCTGGCCGGTGCCGTCACCGCCACCCTCGCTCTCACCCTGCTGGGGGCCTCTCCGGCCCTGGCCAACGATCCGGTGTCGGCCGACCCCGCCGCGCCCGTCACCGTCACGCTCGTCGACATCAACGACTTCCACGGCCGCATCGACGCCAACACCGTCGCGTTCGCCGGCACGCTCGAGCAGATCCGCGCCGAGCGCGGCGAGGACTCGACGCTGTTCCTCTCGGCGGGCGACAACATCGGTGCCTCGCTCTTCGCCTCGGCGACGCAGCAGGACACGCCGACCCTGGAGGTCCTGAACGCGCTCGACCTCGCTGTCTCGGCCGTGGGCAACCACGAGTTCGACCGCGGCTCGGCTGACCTGCTCGGGCGGGTCTCCGACACTGCCGACTTCGACCACCTCGCCGCCAACGTGCTCGGCCCCGATGGTGAGCCGATCCTCCCGGCCTACGCGACCTTCGAGGTCTCGGGTCTCGACGTCGCGGTCGTCGGTGCCGTGACCGAGGAGACGCCGGCGCTGGTGTCGCCCTCGGGCATCGAGGGCCTGACCTTCACCGATCCGGTCGCCGCGGTCAACGAGACCGTCGCCGAGCTCGAGGCATCGGCCGACGCTCCCGACCTGATCGTCGCGGCGTACCACGAGGGCGCGGGTGCCGGCACGCCTGACGGATCCGACCTCGCGACGGAGATCGCCGGAGGCGGCACGTTCGCCGACATCGTGACCCAGACCGACGCCGAGGTCGACGCGATCTTCACGGGCCACACGCCCAAGCAGTACGCCTGGGACGCGCCCGTGCCTGGTGAGCCCGACCGCACGCGCCCCGTGCTCCAGACGGGCAGCTACGGCGAGTTCCTCGGCGAGATCACGCTGACGGTCGACCCCGCGACGGGCGAGGTCCTGACCCACACCGTCGGCAACGTGGCTCGCACCACCACGCCGGCCGCCGAGCTGGTCGCCACCTACCCGCGCGTGGCCGAGGTCAAGTCCATCGTCGACGCGGCCCTCGGGTACGCCCAGGAGATCGGCAGCCAGGAGGTCGCCACGGTCACGGCCGACATCACGACGGCGTTTGCGGGCGGGAACCGCGACGACCGCTCGAAGGAGTCGACGCTGGGCAACCTCGTCGCTGAGTCGATCCGCGCCTCCGCGGCCGAGACCCCGGCCGGTGCGGACCTCGCGATCACGAACCCGGGTGGCCTGCGCAACGAGCTCCTGCACGCCGGCGACGGTGTCATCACGTTCGCCGAGGCCAACGCGGTACTGCCGTTCGCGAACAATCTCAGCACCGTCACGCTGACGGGCGCCTCGCTCAAGAAGGTCTTCGAGCAGCAGTGGCAGCGCGACGCCGCCGGTGCGGTTCCGTCGCGGCCGTACCTGCAGCTCGGCACGTCGGCGAACGTCTCGTACACGTTCGACCCGGCCCGCACGGAGGGCGACCGGATCACGTCGCTGTGGGTCGACGGCGCCCAGGTTGACCCCGCCGCCAGCTACAAGGTCGCGGTGCCGTCGTTCCTCGCGAGTGGCGGCGACAACTTCCGCGCCTTCACGGAGGGCACAGCGGTCGACACGGGCCTGCTCGACTACGAGGCATGGATCGCCTACCTGGGGGAGCAGAGCCCCGTCGCCCCGTCCTACGCCCGCCACGCGGTCCAGGTCGGAGGCGTGCAGCCGACGTACCCGTCGGGCAGTGACCTCGCGGTGACGCTGTCGGCACTCGACCTCACCTCGAAGGGCGTGCCCGCTGCGACGATGGCCACGGCTGCGGTCGTGGCGGCCGACGGCACCCGCACCGAGCTGGGTGACTTCACGGTCCAGGCCGGAAGCACGACGATCGACGCCCCCCTGCCAGCGGGGGTCAGCGGTGCGGCGACTCTCGAGGTCACCGTGGCGCCGTCCGGCACCGTCGTCCGCATCCCGCTGCAGGTCGAGCAGGCGCCGCCCGCGGAGGGCCTGCAGATCACGGTGCCGCCGACGAAGTGGTTCGACGACGCCACCATGACCGTCGTCGACCCGAACGGTGGCACGGCCCTGGTCTACGTGTTCTACAACTGGTACACGCTGGTCGCGGGGTCCACGACCGACGGCCGGGCCGAGCTGCAGGTGCCGACGTGGCTCCTCGGTCCGGGCACGCACACGCTCTCGGTCATGACGATCGCGCTGTCGCCCGGCGGCGAGTCACGCCTCCAGATCGTGCCGGTCGAGGTGACCTGGTGATGCGGCGTCTGACGGTGGCCTGCGCCGGGCTGGCCACGACCCTCGTGGCGGGTCTTCTCGCCGCCACTCCGGTCGCCGCGGCGCCCGACGGCAGCGGCTTGGTCATCGGCGAGCTCTATGTCAACGGCGGCAGCGCCAACGCGCCGTTCACGCACAAGTTCGCCGAGATCCACAACCCCACGGACGGCCCCATCGACCTGTCGGGGTGGTCGCTCCAGTACCGCTCGGCGACGGGCACCGGGGCCTTCTCGACGTACGCCTTGTCCGGCACGGTTCCGGCCGGGGGCGACTTCCTCGTGCAGGGGGGCAGCAACGCCGCCAACGGGGTTCCCCTGCGTGGCGTGGACCTGGTGGTGGGTGGCTTCAACCCTGCAGCCACGGGCGGCATCGTGGCCCTCGTCGACGGCACCGCGGCCCTGCCCGCCGCCGTCCGAGGCGATGTCGTCGCGGCCGGCACCGGACCTGTCGACCTCGTCGGTTACGGAAACGCCTCGACGTTCGAGACCACGGCATCCGCGGCGCCGACGGCGACGAGCGACGCCCGCTCCCTCGTCCGCGCCGGCGCGACCGACACCGACGTCAACACGGCAGACTTCTCGCTCACCTCGACCGTGACCCCCTGCGGCACGGCCGGCTGTGAGCCCGAGGAACCGGAGGAGCCCGTCGACCCGGTCGCGGCCTCGATCGCCGAGGTGCAGGGCACGGGCGCCACGAGTCCGCTCGTCGGTCAGACCGTCACGACCGAGGGCGTCGTCACCGCGGCCTTCCCGACGGGTGGTCTCGACGGCATCTACCTCCAGACCGCCGGCACGGGTGGCCCGCACGACGCGGCTGCGGCGGCGTCGCACGGCGTCTTCGTGTACTCGCGCGCCCTTGCCGCCGAGGTCACGGTCGGCCAGTCGGTCGAGGTCACAGGCGTCGTGAGCGAGTACTTCGGGCTGACGCAGATCAGCCCGGCCGCCGGTGCCTGGACGATCCACGACGATGCCACCGAGGTCGCGCCCACCGCGGTCACGTTCCCGATCACCGAGACCCAGCGCGAGGCGCTCGAGGGCATGCTCGTGCAGCTCGACGGCGCGTGGACCGTGACCGACAACTACGCGGCTCACTCCTTCGGCGAGATCGGCCTGGCGGCCGGCCCTGAGCCGTTGCGGCAGCCGACCGACGTCGTCGCTCCAGGTTCTCCGGAGTACACGGCGCTCGTCGCGGAGAACGCGTCACGCTCCGTCACGCTCGACGACGGCTCGTCGGCGAACTACACCGCGGGGGCGAAGGACGTCCCGCAGCCGTGGCTCACGGCCGACAACGAGATCCGGATCGGTGCGTCGGCGACGGTGTCGGAGCCGCTCGTGCTCGACTACCGCTTCGACACCTGGCGGGTGCAGCCCACCGCTGCGCTCACGGCAGACAGCCCGAAGCCGGTCACGTTCGGCGACACCCGGGAGGTGTCTCCGGACGACGTGGGCGGCGCGGTGCAGATCGCGAGCTTCAACGTGCTGAACTACTTCGCCACGACGGGCGAGGACTTCGTCGCGGCGGGCGGGCGCTGCACGTACTACAACGACCGCGCCGGGGAGCCCGTCACGGTCAGCTCCTGCACGCCCGATGGGCCACGGGGCGCCGCTGACGCTGACGACCTGCAGCGCCAGCAGGCCAAGATCGTCAACGCCATCAACGCGCTCGACGCCGACGTCGTGGGCCTGGAGGAGATCGAGAACTCTTCGGCCTTCGGCCTGGACCGCGATGCCGCGCTCGACGAGCTGGTGACCGCGCTGAACGACGCGACGGGCGAGACCACCTGGGTCGCCGTGCCGT
>JAHEXN010000286.1:0-1760 GCA_023252095.1 Actinomycetes bacterium
GGGAGCTGCGATGACGGAGCGCGACGAAACTCGGCGGGACGCTTGAGGGAGAGGGGAGCGGTTCGATGACGGATCAGAAAGCCGACGGCCTGGCGCGATGGTTGAGCGTGTTCATCGCCCGAGAGTCGGAGCCGGACGCACGCAGCCGCTGGGTCGACGACACGACGAACTCCATCCTCGAAGAGGTGCCGGAGATCGCGAACGCCGACGGTATCGGGATCGGCATCCGCGACACGGTGGCCGAGCACTGGGCGTCGTTCCTCCGACAGCTCTCGGAGCCGAGCTTCACGTTCCACCTCGTCGACCGTGCCAAGCTGCTTGCCGTCGAGGTCGCGAACTCGAGGTTGACCGTCGAGACACTCATCCGCTTCTACCGGGTGGCTCAACAGACGACCTGGGCCTACATCTCGCGCGAGGTCGAGAAGCTCCCCGACGACGAGTTCGATCACGGCGACGTCCTGATCTATTTCTGGGATCGAGCGAGCCAGTGGATCGATCAGTCGATCACGGCCTCGATCGCGACGTTCCACGAGGAGCGCGGCCGGGTACAGGCCGGTGCGGCCGCGCAACGGTACGAGACCGTGCTCGACGTGCTCAACGGCCAGCATGATGACCCGCGTCGCATCTCCACGGCACTGGGCGGCTATCCGATGTCGGTCGTGCACAGCGCACTGGTTCTGACGTGCGACGAGCATGACGGAGTCAGCAGGCTCGAACAGCTCGCCCACGATCTCGCACGCAGCATCGGCGTGACGCAGCCGTTGCTGGTCCGACCGGGTGGTCGACGCCTGTGGGTATGGATCGGGACGCGCACCGAGCCTGGGCTCGACACGCTGGTCGCCGAGTTTGACCGCAAGGCCGGCTCCGGCACGCGGGCGGGAATCGGCTCCGGGTGGCCTGGCACCGCAGGGTTCATCGCCAGCTTCAAGGAGGCCGAGGGTGCCCTGCGGCTTGCCGGGTCCGGATCGGTGCCGGCGATCTGCCAGTACGGCGAGGTCGAGCTCCTCGTGCTCCTTGGTTGCACCCCCCAGGTCGATCGATTCGTCAGCCGTACCCTCGGCGGGCTCGCTGCCAACGACGAGGCGACCGCTCGCCGGCGGGAGACGATCTCGGCCTACCTGGAGGCCGGCGGAAACGTCGACGATGCCGCGGTCGTCCTCCAGGTGCACCGCAACACGGTTCGATACCGCATCGCGCAGGCGGAGAAGGCGCTCGATCTGAACATCAGCCGCCTGAGTCCATCCATGACGGTGGCGCTCCAGCACCTGGACGCCTTCCATGCGGGCGGGTCACCGGAGCTCGTCACGCATCCCGGGCCTTGAAGCCGGGCCGGTCATGCCGGCAGCGTCTGCTTGGTTCCCGAGCCGTCTTCGACGCGCGCCGTCGCGAACTCCACGGCCTCGTCCCACGACCCACGGGCGACGATCCGGCGACGAAGCTTCATGATGTCCCCGCCACGGTCGATCGTCAGAGCTCCGACGATGCGGTCGCCACGGCGGTAGAGGACCACGCTGCCTGGCCCCCCGGGGCCGATCACCACTTCCTCGGTCCGCAGCGACGTGCCGACGAACTGCAGGCGATGCCCGTACCAGTTCGACCAGAAGTAGGGAATGCCACTGATCTTCTCGGGATCGCCCTCGCCTCGGATGGCGTTGCGCCCGGCGATCGCGCCCTGCTCGGCCGCGTTCGTCCAGTGCTCGACTCGCAGAAGATCGCCCCCGAACACCTCGTAGGGGACATGCGCAACGTCGCCGGCGGCC
>JAHEXN010000286.1:1770-4081 GCA_023252095.1 Actinomycetes bacterium
CACGCTCGTCGCGAGATCGTCCCCGCAGACGATCCCTCCGTCTGCCTCCAGGGCCACATCCGAGTTCGTGAGCCAGTGCGTCGCCGGAGTTGCTCCGATACCGACGACCGCCAGGTCCGCAGGCAGCTCGGACCCGTCGGTCAGGACCACGCCCGTGAGCCGGCCACCACGTGAAGCGAAGCTCGCGACGCCGACCTCCGTGCGGAGCTCGACACCCGCCGCGCGGTGAAGGTCGACACACATCTCGCCAACCTGCCTCCCGACAGAACGGGTCAGTGGGACGGGCTCACTGTCGATGATGGTGACGTGAAGGCCTCGCTGGAGCGCGGCGGATGCCACCTCCGAACCGACGAAGCCGGCGCCGACGATCACGACTCGTGCTCCTTGGTCGAGGTGGCGTCGCACCTCTGCGGCATCTCGATCTGTCCGCAGACCCACGACGCCGGACACGGAGTCCTGCCCGTCCAGCTTGCGGGCGTTGGAGCCTGTGGCCACCAGCAGGCTGTCGTAGGCCAGTCGCCGGCCGTCACTCAGCTGGAGGGAGCGACGGTCCGTGTCGACGCCCTCGACGCGCGTCCCGAGAATCACGTCCGTGCCGAGCTCCTCGCGCAGCTGGACCGTCGAACGGAACGGGGTGACCTGGTCGAGCGGCCCCTCGGCCAGGAACGACTTCGAGAGTGGCGGTCGGTCGTACGGTGGGTGGTCCTCGGCACCGACAAGCGTGAGCGATCCTCGCCATCCAGTACCGCGGACGGCCTCGATGGCCCGGAGGCCTGCCAGTCCGCCGCCGACCACCACGAGGTTCCGTTCGTCATCGAACTCGGTCACAGTCAGTCCTCGAGCCGCAGAGCGAGAACGGGGCACGCCTGCGTGGCGGACTGGACGTGGGCGCGATCCGACTCCGGCACGACGTCGTTGAGCACTTCGAGAATGTCGTCGTCGCCGACCTCGAAGTAGTCGTTCGCCATCGCTTCGCACATGCCGAGGCCTTCGCACTTGTCGCGATCGACGTGGATGGTCGGCATCAGCCCCCGACCGCCTGACGCGGATCGATCGGGACGAAGTCGACCTTCTCGCGGACCCCGCAGTCCGGGCAGCACCAGTCGTCGGGGATGTCGGACCACGCTGTGCCTGCAGCGAAGCCCTCGAGCTCGTTGCCCTCGACGACGCGGTACGTGTGACCGCAGCCCGGGCACTTCGCGGCCAGAACTTCATCGGCGAAGTCCTGCGCCGTGGCATCCTCGAGGATCGCGGCGTCGCGTGCGAGGAGATCCTCCGGGATCGGGAACTTGCGACGCAGCTTCTTTTCCTTGCCCGGCTGCACGTTCGCGAGGCGAATGTCGCCGTCGTAGTGGTCGATCACGCGCTTGTCCATGAGCCTGCGGAACAGGGGCGGGAAGAGCGCCACGACGATCATGCCCGTGTACCCCGTGGGGAGGACGGGAGCGTCCTTGAAGTCACGCAGGGCCTGGTACCGCCGCGTGGGATTCGCATGGTGGTCGCTGTGACGCTGCAGGTGGTAGAGCAGGACGTTCGTGGCGATGTTGTTGGAGTTCCACGAGTGCGCCGGGGTGACGCGTTCGAAGCGGTGCTTGTCTCCCTTGCCGACCTTCTGCCGCAGCATCCCGTAGTGCTCCATGTAGTTCACGATCTCCAGCAGGGAGAACCCGACGACGGCCTGGATCAGCAGGTACGGCAGAACCGACAGCGGCGACACGTCGGCTGCGACGTACAGCACCGCCAGCAGGCCACCCCACAGCACCACCGACATCAACCACGCGTTGAGTACGTCGTTGCGCAGGTGGAAGGGGTGCGTGTCCTTGCGGCGGTAGCGCTTGGACTCGACCCCCCAAGCGCTCTTGAGCGAACCGAAGACCGTGCGGGGCCAGAAGCGGTACAGGCTCTCGCCGAGACGTGCGCTGGCGGGATCCTCGGGGGTGGCCACACGCACGTGGTGTCCCCGGTTGTGCTCGATGTAGAAGTGTCCGTAGAAGGTCTGGGCCAAGGCGATCTTGGAGAGCCAACGCTCATTGGCCTCCCGCTTGTGGCCGAGCTCGTGCGCGGTGTTGATGGCGACTCCGCCCACCACGCCGATGGACACGGCGAGACCGATCTTGCCGCCGACCGACAGGTCAGCGGTGGCGAGATACCACATGGACAGGATGAATCCGACGTACTGGACCGGGAGGTACACGTAGGTGACCCACCGGTAGTACCGATCGTTCTCCAGCGCCTCGATGATGTCATCAGGCGGATTGGTGTCGTCGTAACCCGCCGCGAGATCGATCAACGGGATCAGCCCGAGGAAGAC
>JAHEXN010000287.1 GCA_023252095.1 Actinomycetes bacterium
TGAGGTCGGCACCCTGGACGCGCTCCTTGGCGTACTCGAGCGCGTTGAGGTAGCCCGTCGACAGCGTCGCGATGGCCTTGGCGCCCACGAACATGCGGGCGTTCTCGATGACGCGGAACATCTGGTTGATGCCGTCGTGCACCTCGCCCAGCAGCCAGCCGCGCGCAGCCTCGCCACCACCGGTCGAGGAGTCGCCGAACGTGACCTCGCAGGTCGTGGAGACCTTGATGCCCATCTTCTTCTCGACGTTGGTGACGTAGGCGCCGTTGCGCTCGCCCGTCAGCTCACCGGTCTCGAGGTCGAAGTGGTGCTTCGGGACCAGGAACAGGCTCAGGCCCTTGGTGCCGGGGCCGCCGAGGCCCTCGACACCCTGGGGACGGGCCAGCACCAGGTGCATGATGTTCTCGGACATGTCGTGCTCGCCCGAGGTGATGAAGCGCTTGACGCCCTCGATGTTCCAGGTGCCGTCCTCGTTCGGGAAGGCCTTGGTGCGGCCGGCGCCGACGTCGGAGCCCGCGTCGGGCTCGGTCAGCACCATCGTGGCGCCCCAGCGGCGGTCGACCATGTGCTGGGCGATCGTCTTGTCGCGGTCGATGCCGTTCTCGAACACGATGCGCGCGAAGGCCGGGCCGCAGGCGAACATCCAGATGGGCGGGTTGGCGCCGAGGACGAACTCGGCGGACGACCAGATGAGGGAGCTGGGGGCCGTCTGGCCGCCGAGCTCGGCAGGCACCTGCATGCGCCACCACTCGGCGTCCATCCAGGCCTCGTAGCTCCGCACGAACTCGGGCGTCATGGTGACCGAGTGCGTGGCCGGGTCGTACACCGGCGGCGTGCGGTCCGCGGCGTCGAACGACACGGCGAGCTCGTCGCTGGAGATGCGCTCGATCTCGGCGAGGACGCTCTTGGCGGTGTCGACGTCGAAGTCCTCGAACTCGCCCTGGCCGTAGACGTCGCCTCGGCCGAACAGCTCGAACAGGTTGAACTCGATGTCGCGCAGGTTGCTCTTGTAGTGGCTCATGGGCCGATCCATCCCTCGGGGGTCTCGGGGTGCTGCTGACGGGTCCGGGCAGGATTCCTGTCCCGGCTACCCCATAGTAGTACTCAGAAGTAACATCCGGGAGTCCCGGGCACATGTTCCCTGACACGTCCCCCTTTCCGCGCCAGTTGGCTACGGTGGGGGCGTCGCGTCGGGGGCCCTATGGAGGATGCATCGTGAGGACGACTCGGAACATCGTGGCGGCGGGGACGACGTTCCTGGCGCTCACCGTGCTGGCTGCGTGCGGCGACGACCCGGAGACCGATCCCGAGCCCGAGCCCACGAGCACGGCCACCGAGGACGGCGACGCGGCCCCCAGCGGCAAGACGCTGCGGTCGGCGCTGCTCCGCATCGACGACATCCCGGCGGCGCTCGGCACGGACTTCGAGAGCGCGCGCCAGGCCGAGACGACCGGTGGCGACGACGTCACCGACGGTGCCCCGGAGTGCGTCGACTACCTCGACGGCGACTACGGCGGCGAGGAGTCGGACCGCTACGACTACGAGTTCCGCGACGAGGTCGCCGTGACCGCGGTCTACACCTCGATCAAGTACTTCGAGGACGGCGACGGCGACGAGGAGCTCCCGGCGATCCGCGACATCTTCGACGTCTGCGACCGGTTCGAGGTGACGCCGGGCGACCAGCCGATCGAGGTCACCGCCGAGCTCATCGACTTTGCTGACCTGCCGGGGTTCGAGGACCTGGGCGACGACGGCCTGCGGCTGCAGTTCACGCTGTCGGAGAACGGCGTCCCGACCCGGGCGATGTACTACCACTTCATCGAGATCGACGGGATCGTCGCCCAGGCGGGTGGCCAGATCGCGGCGGGCGAGGACGCGAGCCCGTTCCTCGACGTCGTCACGACCGCGGAGCAGAAGCTGCAGGACCTCGTCGACGAGGTGCGCTGACCCGTCCTCGGGGTATCACTGCGCGGAAGGTACGACGGCTGGGAACATCGGGGGGACTCGACGCATCGGACCGTCGTCACACCCCGACCCCTGAGGACATCAGATGAAGACCCGTTCGTACTTCCGCGCCATCGCGCCGGCCGCCGCCCTGTCCGCACTGCTCCTCGTCACCGCCTGTGGCTCCGACGACTCCGACCCTGACCCCGATCCCACCTCCAGCGAGACGGCGGAGGAGGAGTCGAGCCTGTCGAAGTCCGACCTCGAGGACGCCCTCCTGACCGAGGACGACGTGGAGGGTCTCGACGACGGCCTCGAGGAGGTCGACGTCACCGAGGGGGACATCAGCGGCGACGACATGGTCGACGGCGACGAGGCGTGCGCAGAGTTCCTGGACGACGACTACGGCCTCGAGGAGGAGGAGAAGGCCGAGACCGAGTTCGAGGGACCGGTCGTCACGGTCTACTCGACCGTCGAGCTGTACGCGGCGGGCGAGGCCGAGGAGGAGCTGGAGGCGACGCGCGACCTGTTCTCGGACTGCGCGACCTTCACGGTCGACCTCGACGGCCAGGAGGTCACGGTCGACGTCCAGACGATCGACCTGGGCGATCTCGACGGCTACGACGTGGGGGACGAGGGCATGGCGGTCAACCTCGACTTCTCGGTCGAGGGAACCCCGGTCCTGCAGCAGGGATTCACCCTCGTCCGCATTGACGACGTGCTCACGATCAGTGGCGCCGCCACGACCGAGACGCTCGGCGACGACATCATGCTGACGATCACCGAAGCCGCGGTCGACCGCCTCGAGTCCGTCCTCGAGGACGTCGCCTGACCCGACCCCACCGTGGGGCAGTGAGTGAGTGGCGGAACGGCGCTTCGGCGGTGAGGAGAGGCCGAATGCGACCTCCATTCGGCGTCTCCCTCACCGCTGCGTGGTCGGGCCTAGCGCGTGAAGCGTGCGGCGAAGGCGGCGAACTCCTCGCTCGCGAGTGACGAGGCCTGGGCCCACGACTCGACGTCGAGGGTCGTGGCGAGGTCGCTCGTGGCCGCGACGCGGATCGTCTCCTTGACGTCGGCCATGAGGCGCGGACTGCGGCTCGCGTAGAGGGTCGCGAGCTCGGTGGCGCGAGCCTTGGGGTCGTCCACGAGCTCCTGGGCGAGGCCGAGCCGCAGGGCGGTCGTCGCGTCGACGAGGTCGCCCGCGTAGAGCACCGCGGCGGCGTTGCCGGCACCGATCCGCTGCGTCAGCATCCAGGTGCAGCCACCGCCGGGGTGCAGGCCGATCGAGGTGAACGTCGCGCCGAACTTCGCGTCGGGTCCGGCGACGATGACGTCGCAGGCGAGGGCGATGTTGAGTCCCGCGCCGACCGCGGGGCCGTGCACCGCGGAGATCGTCGGGATCGCGAGGTCGCGCAAGGGCAGGAACGACGCGTAGACGTCGAGCAACACCTGGCGCAGGACGCCGGTCGGTCGGGTGCGGTCACCGAAGAGCCCGTCGAGGTCGGCGCCGGCGCAGAAGCCACGCCCCGCGCCGGTCACGACCAGGGCCCGTGCCTCGGGGTCGTCCGCGACCCGCCGCACGGCCTCGCGGAGCTCGTCGAGCAACGGACGGTCCAGGGCGTTGAGCCGGTCGGGGGCGTTGAGCGTGATGGTGCGGACGCCGCCATCGGCGGTCAGGTCGACGAGTGACATGGCCCGAGCCTAGGCCGCTACTCTCGGGCGCATGGCTTCGGAAAGCGCTGGGAGCGCAGCGGACGCGAACGGCATGCCCCACCTCGACGGGGTCGAGCACCGGTGGATCGAGGTCGACGGCGTCAGGATCCACGTGGCCGAGGCCGGCGTGGGCAACCCGGGTGTGCCGATCGTGCTGATCCACGGGTGGCCCCAGCACTGGTGGTGCTGGCACAAGGTCATCCCGCTGCTCGCCGAGCGCCATCACGTCGTGGCCCTCGACAGTCGCGGCGCGGGCTGGAGCGACGCCCCGGCGCCGGGCGGCGACACCTACGACAAGCGGGTCGTCGCCGACGAGCTCGCCGCCGTGATCCGCGAGCTGGGCCTCGACCGTCCGCTCGTGGTGGGTCACGACTGGGGCGCCTGGTTGTCGATCCTGATCGGCGGGCGC
>JAHEXN010000288.1 GCA_023252095.1 Actinomycetes bacterium
CGACGCCTGGCTCGTCGACGACCTCGAGGCACCGGGGGACCCCGTGCAGGTGCCGTGCTGAGTCCCGCCCGACGCTGCCGATAACCTGCCCGTCATGGGAGACCTCGCGCTGGTCGCGACGGCGTTCGCCTTCGGCGTGGCCTCGTCGATCCTGCCGGTGTTCCTGAACGCCGAGGCGTACGTCATCGTGCTCGGCACGTTGACCGAGAGCCCGGTCTTCCTGTTCTGGCTCATCATGGCGCTGAGCGTCGGCACCGTGCTGGGCAAGGTCGTGGTCTTCGACCTGGCACGCAAGGGGCGCCGACGACTCACCAGGCGCGACCGCGAGCCCAGACCGCCGCGGAACCAGTTCACCGCTCGGGTGCGCGTCTTCAGCGACTGGTTGCTCGGGCTGCTCGACCGGCCCTACGTCGGTGCCACGACGGTCTTCGTCTCGTCGGCGTTCATGGTCCCGCCGCTCGCGATCGTGGCGATCCTGGCCGGTGCCTCCCGTCAGCCCATGTGGTTGTTCTCGCTCATGGTGTTCACGGGCCGCACCCTGCAGTACCTGGCGATCGCGTTCGTGCTGCACCACGCGGTGTCGTGAACCAGTACCGGGTCCCGCCACGCAGGCATCGCGCGGCGTAGGGTCCTCGTGTGGCACGCACCCCCGTGGTCGCCGACGGCATCGGCCCCCTCCTCACGATCCCCAACGCGATCACGGTCGTCCGCACTGTCGTGAGCCTCGGCCTGGCGCTCGTGGCCCTGCAGAGCGACGACCGTCTGCCCTGGGTCATCGCGGCGTACCTCGTGTACTACCTCGGTGACAGCGCCGACGGGCTGGCCGCCCGGCTGCTCGGCCAGGAGACACGGGCCGGGGCCGTGCACGACATCCTGAGCGACCGGCTGTGCACCGCGGTGTGTGCCGCCAACCTGATCCTGCTCCAGCCCGATCTCGCCGTGCCGGTCGGGATCTTCCTGCTGAACTTCATGGTGCTCGACTGCCTGTTGTCGCTGTCGTTCCTGCTCTGGCCCATCGTCAGCCCGAACTACTTCGCGGTCGTCGACGAACTCGTCTACCGCCTCAACTGGTCGCACCCGGCGAAGGCGCTCAACAACATCGGCATCATCGTCGCGGTGTTCGTCGGGTCGCTGCCGCTGGCCCTCGCCATCGTGATCGCGCAGCTGGCCGTCAAGGCGTGGAGCGCCCACCGCGTCGTCGGTCGCATCCGGGAGCTCGAGGCGAGCCGCGAGGTCGCCGTGTGACGACGGCCGCGGTGGTGCTGGCGGCCCTGGCCTACGGCATCGGTTCCGCCCTCATCCCGATCCTGAACGCCGAGGCGTACGCCGCTGCGACGGCGTTGCTCCTCGACGGCATGGACGTCGTGTGGATGGTCGTGGCGCTCTCGCTCGGCACCGTCGTCGGCAAGGTCGTCCTGTTCCAGGCGGCCCGGGCCGGACGCGACCTGAGTCGGCGCCGACCGCCGCGCGAGCCCCGGACCGGGCGTCTGGCTCGTGGGGTCCAGCGGGTCGGCGCGATCCTGATCGGCTGGCTCGACGACCCGTTCCGCGCTGTCGTCACGGTGCTCGCGTCGGCGTTCATCGGCATCCCTCCGTTGTTGGCGGTCGCCGTGCTCGCCGGTGCCTCGAAGATGCGGGTGGCGGTGTTCGCTGCGTCGGTCCTGGTGGGGCGCGCCGCCAGGTTCGTCCTGATCGCCGGTGCGGCCCACGGCCTCGTCTGACCGTCCTCGCAGAGCGACGCCTTAGGGTGATCCCGTGAGCGAGCGGAGCGAGGGACCATGCGGATCGATCATGGGATCGCCGAACTACCGTGCTCTTCCTGGTGAGGTGATCCCGTGATCTTTGACTGCCGCGACGAGGCGCAGCGACGCGACGGCGTCGAGGCGGCCCGCACCGCCGTGCGTGGCGGCGAGCTCGTGGTCGTGCCCACCGACACGGTCTACGGCGTCGCGGCCGATGCGTTCTCGCCCGCTGCGGTGCAGCGCCTGCTCGACGCCAAGGGTCGTGACCGCACGATGCCGCCTCCGGTCCTGATCGGTGCCACGTCGACGCTGGAGGCCCTCGTGGCCGAGGTGCCGGGCTGGCTCCGCAGCATGACTGAGGAGCTCTGGCCGGGTGCGCTCACGGTCGTGTGCCACCAGCAGGCCTCGCTCGACTGGGACCTCGGCGAGACCCACCGCACGGTTGCCGTGCGGGTGCCCGACGATGCCGTCGCGCGGGAGCTGCTCGGGGCCACCGGGCCCCTGGCGGTGAGCAGCGCCAATCGCACGGGCCAGCCAGCTGCCACGACGGCCGCGCAGGCCCAGGAGCAGCTGGGCGACTCGGTGGCGGTCTACCTCGACGGTGGCACCTCGCCCGGGGGAGTGCCGTCGACGATCCTCGACGTCACGGGGCCCACGCCCCGGATCCTGCGCCAGGGTGCGATCGACCTCGCCGACCTGCACCGGTTCAACAACACGATCGAGCCCGCACCGGGCACCGGGCCGGGCGGGGGAGCGGCCGGTGCGTGAGTACCTCGCGGTCTTCGGCATCGCCCTCGGCGTCACGTACCTCCTGGCGTCGATCGCCCGGCTCGTGGCCGTGCGGGTCGGCGCCCAGGCCCGCGTGCGCGACCGCGACGTCCACGCCGTGCCCACGCCCTACTTCGGCGGTCCGGCGATGCTCGGCGGCCTGCTGGCGGCCACGCTCGTCGCCGAGCGCCTGCCGTTCCTCGGCTCCGCCGACGCGACGGTGTTCCACGACGTGCGCGCGATCCTGGCCGGAGGAGCGCTCATCTGCGCTGTCGGCGTCGTCGACGACCTGATCGAGCTCGACGCGCTCACCAAGTTCGCCGGTCAGGTCCTCGCGAGCGTCGTGGTCGTGGCCCTCGGGGTGCAGTTCGTGTACCTGCCGCTGCCGGGCACGTTCATCGGGCTCGACCAGGCGCAGGCGATGCTCCTGACGGTCGTGCTGATCGTCGGGTCGGCCAACGCCGTCAACTTCGTCGACGGCCTCGACGGCCTCGCGGCGGGCATCGTCGCGATCGGGGCCATCGCGTTCTTCGTGTTCGCCTTCATCCTGGCGGTCGAGAACGGCGAGACCCGCGCGATCGCGGCCGCGATGCTGACGATCGCGCTGGCGGGGGTGTGCCTGGGGATCCTGCCGCACAACTTCTTCCCGGCCAAGATGTTCATCGGCGACTCCGGCTCGATGCTGATCGGCTTCGTCATGGCCTGCTCGTCGATCAGCCTCACGGGCCAGTTCCCGCCCAGCAGCCTGGCCCAGGGCGTGGGTGACGCCGACGCGAGCTTCCTGCCGGCCCTGCTGCCGCTGATCCTGCCGTTCATGGTGCTCGCGGTCCCGTTCGTCGACATGCTGCTCGCGGTCGTGCGCCGCACACGCGAGCGCCGGTCGCCGTTCAGCCCCGACAAGATGCACCTGCACCATCGCCTGCTCGAGATGGGCCACTCCCACCCGCAGGCGGTCCTCTCGATGTACGCCGTCGCAGGCCTGTTCGCGTTCGGCAGCGTCGTCGTGAGCCTGTTGAGCGGCTGGGAGTCGATCGTGGCGTTTCTGGTGCTGCTCGTCCTGAGCGGCATCGGGATCATCCTGGCCCCCAAGCTCAGCTCCAAGGTCGGTCCCTAGCCCCCACCCCGACTGCGGTTTCCCACGAGACCGTCGGAAACTTCCTGGGTTCACCCAGGGATCCCGCGTCGAGCGCACGAAGTTTCATGCGCTCGACGCAGGATTCGAGCGGTCTCGTGGGAACCCGGCAACCGGGGGAGCGAGACGACGGAACCCGCATGGAACGATGGAGCCATGCTGATCGTGCGTCGAGTCGTCCTGCCGTGCCTTCTCGTGGTCGCGGTCGTCACCGTGGTCGCGGGCTTCGTCGGGGGGCGTGAGGCCGTCTACGGAGCCCTCGTGGGCGGCGTGCTCGTCGTGGCGTTCCTGGGTTCCAGCCCGGGCCTGCTGGACCCGCTCGCGAAGAAGAACCCCGTGCTCTCGCTGCCGATCGCGCTGGGCTTCTTCACCGTGAAGGCCGTCGCCGCGATCGTCGTGCTGGCGGTCCTGCTGGACGAGG
>JAHEXN010000289.1 GCA_023252095.1 Actinomycetes bacterium
TCGTGAGCTCTGAGGCGTCAAAGGGTGACGACACCTGGGCGCGCGGGATGACCCGCAGACGTACGACGGCGGCCTCGGTGTCGGTGGGCTCCTCGAGGAAGGAGACCTCGAACGC
Source organism: Actinomycetes bacterium (assembly GCA_023252095.1). Taxonomy (GTDB): domain Bacteria; phylum Actinomycetota; class Actinomycetes; order Propionibacteriales; family Nocardioidaceae; genus Aeromicrobium. The sequence continues at coordinate 116 of JAHEXN010000289.1, forward strand.
GTAGGAGAAGTGGGTCTCGGGCTGGCGGGGAGCCACGGTGCGCGGCGAGGGTGACTGCGGGGTCGTGGCGACCGGCGGAGCATCGACGGCGAGCGCCTCCAGAAAGCCGAAGACCGCCTTCTGGCCCGTGGCCGCATCCGGTCCGATCGCGGCGCCAGCGGCTCGCAGCTGGTCGACCGACGAGCCAGGCGGCTGGAGCAGGTGGCCTGTGGTCATGAGCCGCAGCGCGATGATCGCGGGCGTGGCCCAGGCGCGGACCGACGCGTGCGCCGCGACCAGGCGAATGCTCTGGCTCAACGGTCCCACGGCGTCGAACGCGGGCACCTGGTGCTCGCCGTCGGGAGCATCGATCACGAAGTGCGACTTGGCCGGCTCGTCACCGATCTCGAAGCGGACGGGATGCCGCAACAGCGGCATCAGCTCGTCGCGGGTGGCCATCCGACCATTCTGACGCACGGCTCCCAATGCCGGGCATCAGCATGGTATTGTTGAAGCATCAACTAACTTCTGTTCCGTCGTCAGGACCTCGCCATGCGTCAGTACTCCATCGCCGATCTTGAGGCGCGCCTGGCGCCGAGCGCGCGCATGCCCGTGCTGTTCGTCGGCCACGGCAACCCCATGCACGCGATCAGCGACAACGCCTTCACGCGCGAGTGGGCCCGCCTCGGGGGCGAGCTGCCGGAGGCGCAGGCCATCGTCGTGGTCAGCGCGCACTGGCTGACGCCGGGGTCGACCCACATCACCGACGCTCCGCGCAACCGGGTCATCTACGATTTCGGGGGATTCCCCGACGAGCTCTTCCAGGTGCCGTATCCGAGCGAGGGTGACCCGCTCGTCGCCCGCGCGCTGCAGCAGCAGCTCGTCGAGTACGAGGCCCAGCTCGACGCGCAGTGGGGCCTGGACCACGGCACGTGGTCGGTCCTCGTCCACCTCGCGCCCCGCCCGACCGTGCCGATCCTGCAGATCAGCATCGACTACGCGATGCCGTTGCCGGAGCTGCATGCCTTGTTCGGACGACTGCGTGCTCTGCGCGACCGCGGCGTGCTGTTCATCGGCAGCGGCAACATCGTGCACGCGCTCGGCCGTGCACGGTGGGAGCCGCAGGCCGCCGCGTGGGACTGGGCGGTCGAGTTCGATCGCGTCACGGCAGATGCCCTGCGGGAACGGCGTACCGACCAGCTGCTCGACCCGTTCCGCACGTGGGACACCGCGCGCATCGCGGTGCCCACCGACGACCACTACCGGCCGATGGTGGCCGCGCTGTCGTTGCTGCACCCGAGCGAGGACCTGTCGTTCTTCAACGAGCAGATCGACATGGGCTCGATCGGGATGCGCTCCTTCATCAGCGCCTGAGAGCCGGCAGTCTCACGCCTGCTGGGACTCCTGCGCCTGCTCGCGCTCGGTGATCTGGCGACGGACATCGTCCATGTCGAGGTCGCGCACGCGCTGGATCAGGTCCTCGAGGCCGGCCGCGGGCAGGGCGCCGGGCTGGGCGTACACGAGCACGCCGTCGCGGAACGCCATGATGGTCGGGATCGACGTGATCTGGGCCGCGCCGGCGAGCTGCGGCTCGGCCTCGGTGTCGATCTTGGCGAACGTCACGTCGGCGTGCTGCTCGCTGGCCGCCTCGTAGACGGGGGCGAACTGTCGGCACGGACCACACCATGACGCCCACCAGTCGATGAGGGTGATGCCGTCGCCACCGATCGCGTCGTCGATCGTGGCCTGGGTCAGGTTCACGGTGCTCATGCAGGGGTCAACCGACCTCGGCGCGAGAAGATTCCGCCACGGGGGATCGCGGTCGTCGCAAGACTACTGACGCGTAGGGGTGGTCGCGACGCAAACATGAGACTATCCTCAGGTTTGTCAGCGGCTTCGCGGCCGACGCACCCCGTCAGGAGCGCACCATGGACGACAGCACGTTCGACTTCGACACCTCCGCCATCGCCACGGCCTCGGCGCGGTTCCCGGCCCGACGCCTCGCGCCGCACACGGCCCCGGCCTTGACGGGCCTGGCCTACCTGGCGCGTCCCAGCGAGTTCGGCGAGCACGCCTGGGACGAGAGCGGTCACTGACCCGCTCGCCTCGCGACCACCCGCCGGGCCGCTCACGCAGCCGGCCCCGGGAACGACGAAGCCCCCACCCGATCCGGGTGGGGGCTTCGTGGTGCTCCGGAGAGCTCAGAGGCGGTGTCGAATCAAAGAACGCGCACGTTCGCAGCCTGGAGGCCCTTGGGGCCCTCCTCGACGTCGAACTCGACCTTCTGCTCCTCGTTGAGCGTGCGGAAGCCGGACGTCTGGATCGCGCTGTAGTGCGCGAAGACATCGGCGCCGCCGTCGTCGGGGGCGATGAATCCGAAGCCCTTGTCGGCGTTGAACCACTTGACGGTTCCGGTGGCCATCTTGTCTCTCCTTCAGCGAGTTCCGGGCGGCGCTTCCGACCCGGTGTCGCAGCTTTCACGTTCCACCGAACCGACCGAAGGGGTGCTTCCCGAGATCGCGGCCAATCGCTCAAACCTTGCAACTGGCGAACAGCCTAGAGCACACCCCGTGCCGCGCGGCACCCTGTTTCGGCGTGCGGAAGTGAAAGTTGGGTAACGCGCGAGAGGCCATGTGACCTAGTTCGAAAGAACTAGCCACGTATAGCCCGTTCGCATCAAAGTCAAGACTGTCCTTTTCCCTCAGGAACTCCTTACGTTGACCTCAGTGCTGTCGCGCCACACTCCGGCGCGCCAGTCGGGCGGGGCAACTCAGACCCCGCCGTGATCCCGAGGGGGGACCGTTTCGTGAAGCGACTCATCATCGCGACGACCGGTGTGGCGTTGACAGCCTCGATGGCTGCTCTGGGCTCCACATCGGTCAGCGCATCACCGTCCGGTGGCGGCGTGCCCGTCACCACGGCCGCCGAAGGCGCGTCGGAGCCCGACCTGCCCCACCCGCTCGAGGACAAGCGCACCGCGCTGCGCGAGCAGGCCGTGGCCGCGGTCGTCGGCGGCGACCTGCAGCCTCAGACGGTCGCGGGCTCGGAGGTCGTCCAGGTCGGCGAGGGTGCCGCACCCCAGGACGCCGCCCTGGCCCAGAACGATGCCGCGCCGCAGGCCAAGCGCCAGGCAGCCCAGGCCAAGCCGCAGCAGGCGCAGTACGTCGAGCTCGCGCAGGAGCGCGCCGACAAGGTCTTCGTGATCCTCGCCGAGTTCGGCGACCAGCGTCACCCCGACTACCCCGACGAGGACACCGATCCGGACACCCCGGGGCCCGAGAAGTTCGACGGGCCCTTGCACAACACGATCGCGGAGCCGGACCGGTCGGTCGACAACACCACGGTCTGGCAGGAGGACTACAACCGCGCTCACTACGAGAGCTTGTACTTCGGCACGGGCGAGGGTGTCGAGTCGGTCAAGACGTACTACGAGAAGCAGTCGTCGGGTCGGTACACGGTCGACGGCGTGGTCTCCGACTGGGTCAAGGTGCCCTACAACACGGCTCGCTACGGACGCGAGGACTCCGACACGTGGCAGCTCGTGGCCGACGCCCTCGAGGCGTGGGTCGCCGACCAGCAGGCCCAAGGTCAGACCGACGAGCAGATCGCCGCGTCGATCGCGGAGTACGACGTGTACGACCGCTACGACTTCGACGGTGACGGCGTGTTCGACGAGCCCGACGGCTACATCGATCACTTCCAGATCGTCCACGCTGGCCCGGGCGAGGAGGACGGCGACTCGTCCTACGGCGAGGACGCCATCTGGTCGCACCGGTGGTACGCCTTCCTGACCGACGCGGGTCTGACGGGTCCGGCCGACAACAAGCTCGGCGGCACGCAGGTCGGTTCGACCGGCGTGTGGGTCGGCGACTACACGATCCAGCCGGAGAACGGTGGCCTGTCGGTCTTCGTGCACGAGTATGGTCACGATCTCGGCCTGCCGGATGCCT
>JAHEXN010000041.1 GCA_023252095.1 Actinomycetes bacterium
CCCGGGAACGTGCGGCCGAGCTTCATGATGATCGCGGCGTCGGTGTCGGCCAGGCGGCGTGCGAGCTCGGGCACCGGCAGCGTGCCGGGCAGGACCGTGAGCACGTCGGTGTGACGCACGAGCGGCACCCCGGCCGTGGCGGTGGCGGCCACGAACGCGGGCACGCCGGGCACCACGGCGGTGTCGAACCGGGTCGACAGTCGGTCGTGCAGGTACATCGCCGAGCCGTAGAAGAGCGGGTCGCCCTCGGCCAGCAGCACGACGTCGCGCCCAGCCTCGAGGTGCGCCCCGACCCGGCGTTCGCAGTCGTCGTAGAAGTCGCTCATGGCCCCGTCGTAGCCACCGGGGTGGTCGACGACACCGGTCGTGACGGGGTACTGCAGGACCTCCTCGACGACTCCCTCGGGGAACAGCTCGGAGGCGATGCGGCGCGCGTTGGAGGACTTCCCGACGCCCTGGTGGTACGCCACGACGTCGGCCGACTCGATCAGGCGGGCCGCCTTGAGCGTGATGAGCTCCGGGTCGCCGGGACCGACCCCGACGACTCGAAACGCGCCGGGCGGCTGCGTGCTCACTCGCGCTCCTGAGCCAGCGCGTTGAGGGCCGAGGCGGCCATCGCGGATCCGCCGCGACGACCGCGGACCGTCACGAACGGCACGTCGATCCCGGTCTCGGCCGCGAAGCCCGCGAGGGCCTCCTTCGACTCGGCCGCGCCGATGAAGCCGACCGGCACGCCGACGATCGCGGCGGGCGGCGGGGCGCCGTCGGCCAACAGCTCGAGCAGGTGGAACAGCGCGGTCGGCGCGTTGCCGATCGCGACCACGGCACCCTCGAGCCGCGTGCCCCACAGCGACACGGCCGCGGCCGACCGGGTCGTGCCCCACGACCGGGCGAGGTCGGGTACGCGAGGGTCGCGCAGCAGGCAGATGACCTCGTTGTCCTTCGGGAGCCGCGCGCGGGTCACGCCCGACGCCACCATGTGCGCGTCGGTCAGGATCGGTGCGCCGGCCTCCAGGGCGCCGCGCGCCGCGGACACGAGTCCCGGATGGATCACGAGGTCGCCGGCGAGGTCGACCTGGCCCGTGCCGTGGATCATCCGCACCGCGACCTTCTCCGCGTCGGCGGGCACGGCCGTGAGGTCGGCCTCGGCACGGATCGTCGCGAACGAGTCGACGTAGATCGCCGAGCCGCTGCCCTCGTAGGCGTAGCGACTGGTCGGGGGAGCGAGGGTCATGGGGTCTTCTCCAGGTCGGGCAGCAGCAGGCTGCGCCACGGGGTCACGACGACCTCGGCGCCGGCGCGCGCGAGGACCGTGGTGGCGAGGACGGGGGTCAGTCGGCCGTCGGGGACGGCGAGGTGCTCGGCGACGCGTCCGTCGTCCTGCTGGACGCTGCCGTGGAGCAGGGGGAGTGCGGTCACGTGCGTCCGCAGGTCCCGGGCGTGGGGCGTGCCGAGGACCGAGGCGCCCCTGTCGGGAAGCTCGTCGACGTGCCAGGCCGTGCCATCCGCCGCCCGCGGCCCGGCACCCCCGCCGGTCCGGTTGGCCAGCAGGAACCGGTGCGCCAGCGCGACCAGCGTCTCGGGCAGCTCGTCGATCGGCACGACCTCGCCCCACCCGTGGGCGCCGACCCGCAGCTGGGCCTCGGTGGCCGACACGGCCATCGCGCCGAGGTCGAGCGAGCGGTCGACGAGGTCGCCGCGCCCGTCGTCGAGCACGACGAGAAACCGCGCGGAGAGGGCAGCGAGCTCGGGATCGGCCCGAACGAGCTCGTCGTAACGGTCCGCGACAGGTCGCAGGTCGGCCTGGCCGCCGCGGCGACCCGACAGCGGCGAGACCATGACGTTGCGGACGAGCTCGTGCGTCGGGCTCGGCAGCAGGCCGGCCGCCGTGACGGCCTCGACGAACGCAGGCGACACGCATCCGTCCTGGTGGGTCAGGGCGCGCAACTGCACGTTGGCCCGCTTGGTCAGGTACAGGCTGCCGTCGGCATGCGTGGCGGAGATCTCGGTCAGCGCCGCCAGTGCGGCGGTCGGCAGCCGTCCCCCGATCAGCCGGAGCCGCACGAGCGCGCCGTCGTCGGCGATCCACGGGCGGAGCACTCCCGGGCAGCGGTCGGCCCGGTCGCGGCCGGAGTCGTGCGAGGTCACCGGGACATTCTCTCCTCGACCGACGCCCCGGTCGGAAGCGCCCGCACGTAGCGGACGTGCAGGCCGTGCTCGCTCGTCTCCACGACGGCCTCGACGCCGTAGACCTCGGCGAGCAGCGCCGGGGTCAGGACCTCGGCGGGGCGGCCGGCGGCATGCACCCGGCCGCCGTCGAGGACGACCAGCCGGTCGCAGTACGTCGCGGCGTGGTTGAGGTCGTGGAGTGCCATCACGGTGGTGGTCGGGGTGGCGCGGACGAGCTCGAGCAGCTCCAGCTGGTGCCGGACGTCGAGGTGGTTCGTGGGCTCGTCGAGCAGCAGCTCGGTCGGCTCCTGGGCGAGCGCGCGGGCGATCTGCACGCGCTGCCGCTCACCGCCCGAGAGCGTCATGTAGCTGCGGTCGAGGAGGTGGGCGGTGCGCATCGTGGCGGCGGCGCTGGCCACCATGGCGCGGTCGTTCGCGGTCTCGGGCGACCACGGCGCGCGGTGCGGCAGTCGACCGAGGCCGATGACGTCGCGGACCGTCGGGTCGGCGTCGGTCGCGGACTCCTGCTCGACCATCGCGAGACGCCGCGCGACCTGCCGCCGGCTCAGTCCGGCGATCGGGTCGCCACCGAGCCGGACGACCCCCGACGAGGTCGGCCGGAGACCGGCGAGCAGCCGGAGCAGGGACGACTTGCCGGAGCCGTTCGGCCCGAGCAGCCCGACGGTGCTGCCGGGCGCGACGTCGATCGTGACGCCGTCGACGATCACGGTGCCGCGGGTCGACCAGGTCGCGTCGCGGGGCTCGATGCTCATGCGTGGCTCCTTCTGCGCTGACGAAGCAGGATCAGCACAAACGCGGGAACGCCCACGAGCGCGGTCGCGACGCCCACCGGCAGCTCCTGCGGCGCGATCACGACGCGCGAGCCGATCTCGACCCACACCAGGAAGATCGCGCCGAGCACCGTGGCGGTCGGCACGAGGAGCCGGTGCCGCACCCCCACGATCGCGCGGGCGGCGTGCGGCAGCACGAGTCCGACGAAGCCGATCGCGCCCGACGTCGAGACGATCACGGCGGTCATGAGTGCGGTCATGACGAGCAGCAGGAACCGTACCTTCGCGACCGAGACGCCGAGGGATGCGGCGGCGTCCTGGCCGAACGTGAACGCGTCGAGCGTGCCGGCCGCGGCCCAGCACACGGCGACCCCGAGCAGCACGACCGAGCCGCACACCACGACGTCGGACCATGAGGCGGAGCTCAGCGAGCCGAGCAGCCAGAACAGCACGCCGCGGGTCTGCTCGGCGTCGGCCGCGGTGTAGACGATGAACGACGTGAGGGCCGAGAACAGCTGCGTCGCGGCCACGCCGGCGAGGATCATGCGGTCGGTCGTGCCGCCCGTGACGAAGCCCAGCAACAGCACCAGCCCAAAGGCGAGCATCGAGCCGATGAACGCGCCCGTCGCCAGGCCGATCGCACCGGCGCCGAGGCCCGTCACCACGACCAGCACGGCGCCCGTCGAGGCGCCGGACGAGACGCCCAGCACGAATGGGTCGGCGAGCGGGTTGCGGAGCAGCGACTGCAGGACGACCCCGCACAGCGCCAGGCCCGCCCCGCAGATCGCGGCCAGCACGGCCCGGGGCAGGCGCAGGTCCCAGATGATCCCCTCGCGCACGCCCGACAGACCGGAGTCCGGTCCGCCGATGCGCTCGAGGAACACCGCGAACGCGTCCTTCGGACCGAGGTCCGACGGGCCGATCGTGGTGCCGACCGCGATCGACACGGCCAGCACCACAAGGGCGAGCGGCACCAGGGCGGCGGTGCCGAGCGTGCCCAGACGAGTCGAGCCGGGACGAGTCGAGCCTGGTGGAGTCATGGTCAGTTCGCGAGACCGAGGTCGCGCAGGCCCTGGGCGACCTTCTCGACCGCGTCGACCGTGCGGATCGACGGGTTGAGCTCGGCCCCGGCCAGGTGGATGTAGCGCTTCTCCTTGACGGCCGTCATCTGGCTCGTGACGGGATTCGATTCCAGGAACGCGATCTTCGCGGCCGCGGTCTCGGCGGTCTGGCTCTTGCGGGTCAGGTCGCCGATCACGAGCACGTCGGGATCCTCGGCGGCCACGACCTCCCAGTTGATCTGGGGCCACTCGCCGGTCTGGTCGGCCAGCACGTTGTCGAGGCCCAGGGCCCGCGAGACGATCCCGGGTCCGCCGCAGCAGCCGGCCATGTAGGGCGACTCGCTGTTGGCGAACCAGTACATGACCGAGACGCCCTCGCCGAGCGTGGGCGAGCCGGCGGCGGCCAGGCGCTCCTCGAGGCTCGCGACGAGCGCCTCGCCCTCGTCGACCGTGTCGGTGAGCTCGGCCAGCTGACGGACCTCGGTGTAGATGTCGTCCATCTCGAGCGTGCCCTCGCGGGCACCGTCGGTGTTGCCCTCCTCGACCTTGCCGCACTCGGCGGCCGACAGATAGGCGGGGAGCTCGTAGTCGTCCCAGAGCTGGTCGGCCGAGGCAACGCCGCCCTCGGTCAGGGTGCCGGTGAACGAGGCCGTCACGAGGTCGGGATCGGTGTCGAGCACGACCTCCAGCGACGGTGCCTGGTCAGCGAGGCGCTCGACGGCGTCGTTGTCCTGCTCCAGGCCGGGCAGGATCGGATCGGTCCAGCCGGCGGTGCCGACCATGCGGTCGGCGACGCCGAGGGACAGCAGGATCTCGGTCGTGCCCTGGTTGAGCGAGACGATGCGCTCGGGGCGGTCGGCCTGGGTCACGTCGCCGTGGCAGGTCTCGACCGTCACGGGGTAGCCCGCCGCGACGGGACCGGAGTCACCGTCGTCGGACGAGGCGCACCCGCTCAGCACGAGGGCGCTGGAGGCGAGCAGGACGGCAGATCGGGACACATGGGTGCGCATGGGCACTCCTCGGCATCGGGGGTCCGTTCGCGAGACCCGGGGGACGCACCGCGACGGACGTCACGGCGTGCCAGCAGGTCTTCGGACTCGGGATCACCCTCACGGGACGTCTTCCCAGGACCCCCGAGGAGGTCCCAGTGACGTCTGTCCCGCTCGTCGCCCTCACCGCTGCGCGTCAGTCCCGGAGTCGCACCGGATTCCCTTGCGCTGGCGATCGCACCCTAGCCGAGGGGCAGTACCGTGACGGCCCATGGGGGCGACCGGGCTGGCGCGGCTGGGGCCGTTCTTCGTCGTCGACGCGGTCGACGACGGTCCGTGGCGAGCGCTGGCCGAGCTGGTCTCCGGTGACGCCCTCGCCGAGCGGGTCGCCTGGACTCGTGACGCCCTCGGGAGTCGCGCGGGCGTCGAGGTCGAGGAGCGGGTCGCGGCGTCGACCGCCTCGCTCGGGATCTTCGCGCGGGTCCTCTCACCCGCGGTCGGCGCGACGCTGCTCGGGGTCGATGCTCCGGATCCCGGTTCGCTGCGATGGCAGCCCGTCGAGGGTGGGCCGATGCGCCTCGCGGCCGAGACCTGGGGACGGCACCCGCCGGGCGAGGTCGTCGACACCGTGATCGCCCCGCTCGTCGACCGGCTCGACACCGAGCACGGCGTCTCCGTGAAGATCGGCTGGGGCAACGCCGCCTCGGCCGTGCACGGCGCCGCGCGCATGGCCGCCCAGACCGATCCCACCCTCGCCCCGGCCGCCGGGAGCCTGCTCCTCGACGTGCTCGCGCACCCGCTCCTGACGGACACCGCCGACGTCGGCCCGCCGTTCGTGCGCCGGTCCTGCTGCCTGTACTACCGGCTGCCCGGCGGCGGTTACTGCGGCGACTGCGTGCTGGCTCACAGCGGCTGAGCGGCGTCCGCCCGGGCTGCTACGGTGCGATTGCCAGCGACAGGGAACCCGGTGTGACTCCGGGACTGACGCGCAGCGGTGAGGGCGACGAGCGGGACAGACGTCACTGGGGCTCCTTGGGAGTCCTGGGAAGACGTTCCGTGAGGCTGAACCCGAGTCCGAAGACCTGCTGGCAGCGTGAGGCAGTCCGCCTCGCACCCACCCCCACAGGCTTCGCGAACGAGCCTCGAGTGAACGGATCCCCCGTGTCCTTGACCGACCCTGCCCTGCCGACCCCTGCGCGGCTGCGAGCCCTGGCAGCAGCCACGACGCTCGGAGCCCTGCTGACGCTCGCCGCCTGCGGCGGAGCCGCCGAGTCCGAGTCCGAGACCTCCGCCGGGCCGGTCACGCTCGAGAACTGCGACGAGGAGACGACGTACGACGGCACCGCCGAGCGCATCGTCGCGACGAGCAACTCCGCCAACATCGGCACCCTGTTGCGGGTCGGTGCGCTCGGCCAGATCGCCGCGATGTCGCTGTCGACCGGCAACGACGCGATCCTGAACGACCTCTACGACGTCGACGTCAGCGACGTCCCCCGCCTCAAGAGCCCGATCTCGATGGAGTCGATCGTGGGCGCCGACCCCGACCTCCTCGTGGGCTCGTACAGCGGCCTCTTCTCGGGCTCCTCGGGCGTCACCCGGGAGGCCGCCGCCGACCAGGGCGTCCCGACCTACGTCATCTCCGACAGCTGCCGCCAGGACCCGGCCGACGCCGGCTCGAAGCTCGGCACGATGGGTCCGTGGGACGCGGTGCGCGCCGACATCACCAACTACGGCGAGCTCACGAGTCACACCGACGAGGCCGCCGCCGCGCTGGCGGAGCTCGACGAGCGTCTCGCCGCCCTGGAGGACGCCCCGCAGGCCGACGCCGCTCCCGAGGTGCTGCTGTTCGACAGCGCCACGACCGACGTCTACACATCGGGCCGCAACGGCCCGCCGCAGGGCATCATCGAGGCGGCCGGCGCCGAGAACGTCTTCGGCGACGAGGACACGACCTGGTTCCGGGCCGCGTGGGAGACCGTCGCGTCGCGCGAGCCCGACGTCATCGTCGTGATGGACTACCGCAGCGACAACCCGAACGAGGTCGAGGAGAAGCTCGCCACGATCCGCACCCACGCCGCGCTGAAGGACACCGCCGCGGTCAAGGAGGACCGGATCATCGTGCTCCCGCTCGTGCTGTTCACGAGCGGCTACCCCAACATCGAGGCCGCCGAGCAGCTGCGCGCCGGCCTGGAGGAGCTCGGTCTCCTGCCGGAGACCGACATCGCGGGCACGCTCGATCTCTCGTGACGTCCGACCCGGCCCTGCTCGGGCTCGCCGCGACGGACCCGGACCACTACCTGGTCCGTCGCGGTGAGACCGGTTCCGGCCCCGGATGGCGTTCGACGACCGAGCTCGGTGAGCCGGCCGCGTGGCCCGACATCGCGCAGGACTACGCGGTCGACCTCGGCGGCGCCAACACCGTGGTCGGCGGCTCCTGCGCGCTCCAGGGCTACGCCTGGCGGGTCGCGAGCCTCTCGATCGGGCGGTGGGCAGTCTCGGGTCACGGACTCGCCCTGGCCGAGGCCGAGCTGCGGGTGCGACTGCGCTCGGGGCGCACCGTCGGGCTGGCCGTCGGCGGGGTGACGGTCGGCGGGCCCACGACTCCCGAGACCCTCGCGGCCGACCTGGTCAGCCATCTGACGCCCGTGGTCGAGGCGTCGCGCACGGTCTCGCGGCTCCGCGCTCACGTCGCTTGGGGCAACGTGGGCAGCGCCGTTGCGAGCGCGTGGCGCCGGGTGCACGACGCCGTGCCGCCCGCGCGACGCCCCGAGGTGCTGCGGGCCGCTCAGGCCTGCCTCGAGGCCCCGGCCTGGCCGTGGGACGAGGCGCCGATCGAGTGGCAGGTGTCCGAGGGCCGCCCGCTGCGCTACCGGCGCACGACGTGCTGCCTGATCCGTCTCGCGCCCGGCCACTCCGCCTGCACGGCCTGCGCGGACATCGAACCTGCGGCGAACCAGCGGCGATGGGCCGAGGCGGAGGCCACCCGACCCTCGATCCCGTCGCTGCCGAGGATCGGGACGGTGGGTGCGCATGTCGGACGCTGACTCCCGCAGGCCGCCGGTCCTGCTGCTCACGGTGGCGGCCACGGTCGTGCTGCTGGTGAGCCTGCCGATCGCGACCGCGCTGGGCGCCACGAGCATCCCGTGGTCGGAGGTCGTCGAGGTCTGGCGCTCGCGCCTCCAGGGTGTGCCGAGCGACGCGACATCCGACACGATCGTGTGGAACATCCGGGCGCCCCGCGTGCTGCTCGCGGCCATCGTCGGAGCCGGACTCGCGATCGCCGGGACGGTGGTCCAGACGCTGGTCCGCAACCCGCTCGCGGACCCCTACCTTCTCGGCGTCTCGTCCGGCGCGAGCGTCGGAGCCACCGCCGTCATCACGCTCGGGGTGCTCAGCTCGACCGGCACGTGGGCCCTCTCGGTCGGCGCCATGATCGGTGCGGTCGTCGCGGCGGCCACGGTCTTCGGCATCGCGATGGGGCAGGGCGGACTCACGCCGCTCCGCCTGGTGCTGACGGGCACGGTGCTCGCGTCGGCCTTCTCGGCGATCGCGAGCTACCTGGTGTTCCGCAGCGAGGAGCCGCAGGCCGCTCAGAGCGTCCTGTTCTGGCTGCTCGGCAGCCTCGCCCGGGCGTCGTGGGAGCAGCTGCTCCTGCCCGTCGTGGCCACGGTCCTGGCGGCCTTGGTCATCGTCGTGCTGCGGGGCTGGCTGGACGCGTTGCTCGCCGGCCCTGACGTCGCGGCGAGCCTCGGCGTGCCGGTCGCCCGGCTGCGCGTCGCCCTCTTCGTGCTGCAGGCGCTGCTCGTGGGCGTGCTGGTCGCGGTGGCCGGAGGCATCGGCTTCGTGGGCCTGATCGTGCCCCACGTGGCGCGGCTCCTGGTGGGTCCGCTGCACGGGCGCATGGTCCCGGTGGCGGCGCTGGTCGGGGCGATCTTCCTCGTGTGGGTCGACGTCGCGGCCCGCACCCTCGCGACCCCGCAGGACATCCCGCTCAGCGTCGTCACGGGCGTCGTCGGTGCCCCGGTCTTCCTGGTGCTGCTCGGCCGCCGCCGCTACCGGTTCGGAGGGGAGTCATGACGACCCATCTCGAGGCGACCGCGGTGGAGTGCCGCCGCGGTCGGAGCACGATCCTCTCCGGGGTCGACCTCGCGGTCGACGTCGGCGAGCGGGTCGCGCTGGTCGGTCCCAACGGCGCGGGCAAGTCCACGCTGCTGCGGGTGCTGGCCGGGATCGACGCACCTCACGCAGGGTCCGTCCTGCTGCGCGGCACTCGTGTGCACGACATGCGCTCGCGTGACCGTGCGCGGGAGATCGCCGTGGTCTCCCAGCACGAGCTGCCGCCAGCGGACCTGCTGGTGCGTGAGCTCGTGGCGCTCGGACGCGTGCCGCACCGGTCCCCGTGGTCGAGCGAGCCCGACGACCACGCGATCGAGGCGCTCGACCGGCTCGGCCTGCGGGCGTTCGCCGACCGGCCCGTCGACCGGCTGTCCGGCGGCGAGCTGCGACGCGTGCTCGTCGCACGGGCGCTGGCCCAGGAGGCGCCGGTGCTGGTGCTGGACGAGCCGACCAACCACCTCGACCTGCGTCACCAGCACGAGCTGCTCGGCACCGTCCGCGACCTCGGCCTCACGGTCGTCGCCGCGATCCACGACCTGGGCCTGGCCGCGCGGTACTTCGACCGGGTGGCGGTCGTGCACGACGGCGGCCTCGTCGCGCAGGGGGACCCGGACGACGTGCTGACGACCGATCTCGTCCAGCGGGTCTTCGGCGTGCGCGTCGCTCGTGTCCTGCACCCAGAGACCGGCGAGCCGCACCTGCTCGTCGACCCGTGACCGCCGACCGGACACCCGTGGCGGATACGCTGGGCGCACCGTCCGCGTGGACCAGGAACCCGGTGCGACTCCGGGGCGGTTCCGCCACTGTGACCGAGCTCGCCCCGTGAATGACGGGGGAGCCCGGCAGCCAGACACTGACCACCGGACTTCCACGAGTCATCCATGGGGCGAGAACCCCGAAGGAGCACGTCATGACCCGCATCGCGCTGCTGTCCACGTCCGACACCGACCTGCTGTCGGCCCGCGCGAGCGGAGCCGACTACGTGTGGGCCAACCCGTCCCGCCAGGTCGAGGGCCACCAGTCGATGGCCGAGGTGATCGAGGCGTCGGACCTCGTGATCGCCCGGGTCCTCGGCTCCCCGCAGGACCTCTGCGCCGGCTTCGACCGCATCCGCTCCACGGGCAAGCCCATGATCGTGCTCGGCGGCGAGCTCACGCCGAACGCCGAGCTCATGGAGATGTCGACCGTGCCGGTCGGTGTGGCGGCCGAGGCGCACCGCTACCTCGTCGAGGGTGGTCCCGCCAACCTCACGCAGCTGCACGCCTTCGCCTCCGACACCGTGCTGCTCACGGGTGAGGGCTTCGCGCCGCCGCACCAGGTGCCGACGTGGGGCTGGCTCGACCGCCCCGAGGTGGCTGGCGATCTTCCGCGCGTCGGCGTGCTGTTCTACCGCGCGCACCACACCGCGGGCAACGAGGACTTCGCGCACGCGCTCGCCGACGCGATCGACGCCACGGGTGAGGCCGTCGGTCTCCCGGTCTTCTCGAGCTCGCTGCGCTCGGCTCCCGACGACCTCTACGCGGCGCTCGGCTCGCTCGACGCGCTGATCGTCACGGTCCTGGCGGCCGGTGGCTCCACGCCGGCCTCGGCCTCGGCCGGTGGCAACGACGAGGCCTGGGACGTCGCCCGGATGGCGGCGCTCGACATCCCGATCCTGCAGGGCCTGTGCCTCACGTCGAGCCGCGAGGAGTGGCTCGCCAACGACGACGGCGTCACGCCGCTCGACTCGGCCAACCAGATCGCGATCCCCGAGTTCGACGGACGCATCATCACGGCGCCGTTCTCGTTCAAGGAGATCGACGAGGACGGGCTGCCCCGCTACGTGGCCGACCCCGAGCGCTGCGACCGCGTCGCCCGCATCGCGGTGCACCACGCCCGCCTCGGCCACGTGCCGGCCTCGGAACGCCGCATCGCGCTGATGCTGTCGGCGTACCCCACCAAGCACAGCCGCGTCGGCAACGCGGTGGGCCTCGACACCCCGGTCTCGACCGTCCGCCTGCTGCGTCGCATGGCCGAGGCGGGCTACGACCTCGGTGAGGACAACGAGGTGTTGCGCATCATCGCGATGGACGACGACACGGCCGCCGGTGACGCCCTGATCCACACGCTGATCGACGCCGGCGGCCAGGACGAGGAGTGGCTGACCAACGCGCAGCTCACCGAGTCGCACGTGCGCATCACGCCTGAGCAGTACGAGGAGTGGACCGCCGACCTCCCGCAGGACCTCAAGGACGAGATCGTCGAGGCGTGGGGCTCCGCGCCCGGCACGCTGTTCGTGAACGCCGACGGCCACGTCGTGCTCGCGACCCTGCAAGCCGGCAACGTCGTGCTGCTGATCCAGCCGCCCCGCGGCTTCGGCGAGAACCCCGTCGCGATCTACCACGATCCCGACATGGCCCCGTCGCACCACTACCTCGCGGCCTACCGCTGGCTGCGGGCCCAGCCCGACCGCGGCGGCTTCGGCGCGCACGCCGTCGTGCACCTGGGCAAGCACGGCTCGATGGAGTGGCTGCCCGGCAAGAACGCTGCGCTGTCCGCCTCGTGCGCGACCGACGCCGCGATCGCCGACCTGCCGCTGATCTACCCGTTCCTCGTCAACGACCCGGGCGAGGGCGCGCAGGCCAAGCGCCGCGCGCACGCCGTGATCGTCGACCACCTCATCCCGCCCATGGCGCGCGCCGAGACGTACGGCGACATCGCGCGCCTCGAGCAGCTGCTCGACGAGTACGGCAACATCGCCGCGATGGACCCGGCCAAGCTGCCGGCGATCCGGGGCGAGATCTGGACGCTGATGCGCTCGGCCGAGATGCACCGCGACCTCGGTCTCGAGGAGCAGCCCGACGACGAGTCGTTCGACGACTTCATCATGCACGTCGACGGCTGGCTCTGCGAGATCAAGGACGTCCAGATCCGTGACGGTCTGCACGTCCTCGGCCAGGCTCCGCAGGGCTCGGTTCAGGTCGACCTCGTGCTGGCGATCCTGCGGGCATCGCAGGTGTGGGGCGGTGAATCCGGCGCGGTGTCCGGCCTGCGCGCGGCGCTCGGCCTGAAGGAGAACGAGGCCACGACCGTGGTCGACGAGATCGAGGCGCAGGCGCGCGCCCTGGTCGAGGGCCTGGCGGCCTCCGGCTGGGACCCGGCCGCGGCCTCGGGCCTCCACGACGACCCGGGCGTGCAGTCAGTCCTGCAGTTCGCGGCCACGCAGGTCGTGCCGCGACTCGACGGCACCGCGAACGAGCTCGACGCGATCCTGCACGCGCTCGAGGGGGGCTTCATCCCCGCCGGACCGTCGGGCTCGCCGCTGCGGGGGTTGGTCAACGTGCTCCCCACGGGCCGCAACTTCTACACCGTCGATCCGCGCGCCGTCCCCTCGCGCCTGGCGTGGGGCACGGGCCAAGCCATGGCCGAGTCGCTTCTCGCGAAGTACCTCGAGGAGACCGGCGAGTACCCGGCCTCGGTGGGTCTCTCGGTGTGGGGCACGTCGGCGATGCGCACGAGCGGCGACGACATCGCCGAGGTGCTCGCCCTGCTGGGCGTGCGTCCGGTGTGGGACGAGGCCTCGCGCCGCGTGGCTGACCTTGAGGTCGTGCCGCTCGAGGAGCTGGGCCGCCCACGCATCGACGTCACGGTGCGGATCTCGGGCTTCTTCCGCGACGCGTTCCCGCACGTCGTGGCGATGCTCGACGACGCGGTTCAGCTCGTGGCCGGCCTCGACGAGCCCGCTGACAAGAACTTCGTGCGGGCGCACACGCAGGCCGACCTCGCCGAGCACGGCGACGACCGCCGGGCCACGACCCGCATCTTCGGCTCGGCCCCCGGGTCGTACGGCGCGGGCATCCTGCAGCTCGTCGAGTCGGGCACGTGGCGCGACGACGCCGACCTCGCCGAGGTCTACACGGCGTGGGGCGGCTTCGCGTATGGACGCGACCTCTCCGGCGTGCCGGCGGCCGACGACATGCGCTCGTCCTACAAGCGCATCAAGGTCGCCGCGAAGAACATCGACACCCGCGAGCACGACATCGCCGACTCGGACGATTACTACCAGTACCACGGCGGAATGGTCGCGACCGTGCGCGCGCTGACGGGCTCCGACCCGAAGGCGTACGTCGGCGACTCGACCTCGCCCGACTCGGTGCGCACCCGCACGCTGCAGGAGGAGACCAACCGCGTCTTCCGCTCGCGCGTCGTCAACCCGCGCTGGATCGGCGCGATGCGCCGCCACGGCTACAAGGGCGCGTTCGAGCTCGCGGCCACGGTCGACTACCTGTTCGGCTTCGACGCCACGGCCGGCGTCGTGCACGACTGGATGTACGAGTCGCTCGCGAAGGAGTACGTGCTCGATCCCGAGACCCAGGAGTTCATGCGCACGTCGAACCCGTGGGCCCTGTGCGGCATCGTCGAGAAGCTCGATGAGGCAGCCGAGCGCGGTCTGTGGGCCGAGCCCGACCCGGAGGTCGTGGCCGCGATGCACGCGGTCTACCTCGAGGTCGAGGGCGACCTGGAGGACCGGGCGTGAGCGGGATCGACTGGTGGTGAACCCGACGGGGGACTCGGGCCAGCTCCACCCGTTCCCTGAGGTGCGCCCTTCGAGGCTCGTCGTTCCTCCTCGCACCTCAGGAACCCGAGCTCTGGCGAGGAGCCTCGAAGGGTCCTGCGGATGAACCGGCTGCGGCTCGTCGGCATCGGCTGCGGCGACCCCGGTCACCTCACGGTCGAGGCGGTCGAGGCGCTGCGGGCGGCGTCGTTCGCCCTGGTCACGGTGAAGCGTGAGGGGGACCCGCTGGCGGCGGCGCGCCGCGCGATCCTCGACCGGTACGCGCCGGACCTTCGCGTCGTCGAGGTCGTCGACCCCGAGCGCGACCGCTCGTCGTCGTCCACGGCGACGACGGGTGCTTACGAGAACGTGGTAGCCGACTGGCACGAGGCCCGCGCCGCCGCCTGGGAGTCCGCCCTGACCGCCGCCTTCACCCTCCCGCCCTCCCCAGATTTGGCGGCGAATGGGTCGTTCTCCTCCTCCGAAAGCACCCACTCGCCACCAAATCTGGCGGAGGCGGGTGGGACCGGGGTCCTGCTGGTGTGGGGAGACCCGGCGTTCTACGACTCGACGATCCGGGTGGTCGAGCGGGTGCTGGCTCGCGGGAACCTGGGGTTCGCGTGGGATGTCCTTCCGGGCATCTCGGCGCTGCAGCTGCTCGCCGCGCGGCACCGCATCGTGCTGCACGAGGTCGGGCAGCCGATCACCGTCACGACCGCGCGGCGTCTGCGTGAGGCGGTCGACGCAGGTGCCGACAACGTGCTCGTGTTCCTGACGGGCCGCCTCGACCTCGCCGGCCTCGAGGACTGGACGATCTGGTGGGGCGCCAACCTCGGTGCCGACTCCGAACGCCTCGTCGCGGGCCGCGTCGGCGACGTGGTGCCCGCCATCGAGTCCGCCCGCGCCGAGGCGAAGGACGCCGCCGGCTGGGTCATGGACCTCTACCTGCTGCGTCGCTGACTCCGCGTCATCGGATCGCCGTTGGTCTGATCAGGCTCGAGCGCTCGGCCTCGACGACGGGGCGGGTCGCGCACGTCGCCTCGTGGTCGTTGACCAAACCCATGGCCTGCATGAAGGCGAATGCCGTCGTGGGGCCCACGAACCGCCATCCGCGACGCTTGAGATCGCGGGAGAGTGCCACGGACTCCGGCGAGGTCGATCTGCTCTGCGGAGCAGCGAGGTCGTCCGGTGCGGGCTCGAAGCTCCAGACGTGAGCCGCCAGGCTGCCCCGCTCGTCGATCAGGTCGACGGCCCGGCGGGCGTTGTTCACGACCGCCTCGATCTTCCCGCGGTGCCGGACGATGCCCGCATCGGCCAGGAGCCGGTGGACGTCGGCCTCGCCGAAACGGGCTACTGCCTCGACGTCGAAGCTGGCGAACGCCGCGCGGAAGCTCTCCCGCTTGGCCAGGATCGTGCGCCAGCTCAGGCCGGACTGGAAGGCCTCGAGGCTGAGCTTCTCGAACAGCTGCTGGTCGTCGGTGACGGGCCGGCCCCACTCGTCGTCGTGATAGGTCGCGAACTCCGGGACACTCTCGGCCCACGCGCAGCGCAGGGTGGCGCCCGGAGCGGGCAGGGACGGCACGTCAGGCCGCCAGGAACGCCAGGCGCGGGTCCGTGGTGTGCGGGCTGATCTCGTGGATCTCGAGATCCACGACGCCGTGGGCGACGAAGGGATCAGTGTCCAGCATCGACCGTGCCTCCGCGGAGTCGAGACCGTGCAGGAGCAACGCGCCGCCGCGGCCCTCGCTGAGGTTGCCCACCAGGAGGACGTGGCCGCTGGCCACCCCCTCGGAGAGCCAGGCCTGGTGTGCCTCGAGGTGCTCGGCCGCGCGCGTGCGGTCGACGACCTGGAGCAGGGCGATGATCATGTGGCCTCCGAGTCGGGGGACGGGTCGGTGACGAGGGTGTCGAGCCAGGCGTTCATGCGGTCGATCTCGCGACGGACGAAATCCGCGTCGCGGAACGCCGTCGAGAGGGTCGCCACGCCCTGGCTGAAGGCCAGCACGTGCATCGCCAGCTCGTCGGCGTCCTGCGGCCGTCCGGCCGCCGCGAGCTGCTCGCGCAGCCACTCGCGGAACAGGGCGAAAACCGCGACCGCGTGGGCCCGTTCGGGGTGATCGAGCTTCGCGAGCTCGGCGGTCAGGGTGCCGACAGGACAGCCGTAGCGATCGATGTCCTCGCGGTTGGTGGCCACGATCTCGACGAAGCGACGCACGCGGTCCAGCGGGTCAGGCGTCTGATCCGACCAGGTGCCGAGCATGGCGCGGGTGCTCGAGAGTCGGGCATCGACCACGGCCGTGAGCAGCTCGTCCTTGGTGCGGAAGTGGTGGTGGAAGTTGCCGCGTGAGATGCCGACGGCGCCAGCGAGGTCGGCGAACGAGCTGGCGCCGTAGCCGTTCTCGTAGAACACGCGGTTGGCGACATCGATGATGCGCTGTCGGGTGGGGGTGGGCACCCATCCACACTAGGACAGTTGTCCTAGTGTCGGCAAGGGTCGCTTCAGCCGCGGACGTGGAGGCCGACCCAGTCGAGCAGGGATTGGGCCTCGCGCCAGTCGGCGCGCACGACGTCGAGCAGGTCGGGCGTGCCCACGACGTCGGGGCCGAAGCCGCGCTCGCGGCGCACGGTCAGCGACTTGTGGCGCAGCAGGTCGATCCGCGGGTGCTCGGCGTCGTACCCGCGCGGCGACGTCTTGAGTCGCTGCCCGCTGCGGACCCAGCCGGCCGACTCGAGCGTCTCGACGATGGCCTCCAGCTCGGCACCGAAGGTGTCGTGCACGATGGCCTCCCGCAGGCTCGCGA
>JAHEXN010000042.1 GCA_023252095.1 Actinomycetes bacterium
GCCGCGCACGCTGACCCTCGACGGATTCATCAGCAACTGGATCAACCACCAGGTCGAGGTCATCCAGAGGCGGACCCAGTACCGCCTCGACGAGGCCGAGGCCCGCGCCCACATCCAACGCGGACTCGTCAAGGCGCTCGACGCGCTCGACGACGTCATCGCGCTGATCCGCCGCAGCCCCACGACCGAGGAGGCCCGCGACGGCCTGATCGCCCTGCTGGCGATCGACGAGCTGCAGGCCACGGCGATCCTCGACATGCAGCTGCGTCGTCTCGCTGCCCTCGAGCGCCAGAAGATCATCGACCTCCTGGTCGAGCTCGAGCGCAAGATCGCCGACTTCAAGGACATCCTCGCGCGGCCGGAGCGCCAGCGGCAGATCGTGTCCGACGAGCTGGCTGAGATCGTCGACAAGTTCGGTGACGACCGCCGTTCGCAGATCATCCCGGCCGACGGCGACCTGTCCGACGAGGACCTCATCCCCGACGAGGAGGTTGTCGTCACGATCACGGCCGGCGGGTACGCCAAGCGCACCAAGACCGATCTCTACCGGGTGCAGAACCGTGGCGGCAAGGGCGTGCGGGGGGCGCAGCTGCGCGACGGCGACTACGTCGAGCACCTGTTCCCGACCACGGCGCACCACTGGATCCTGTTCTTCACGACGGCCGGCCGGGTCTACCGCGCCAAGGCGTACCACCTGCCGGAGGCGGGTCGTGACGCCAAGGGCGGACACGTCGCCGGGTTGCTCTCGTTCCAGCCGGACGAGCAGATCGCCCAGGTACTGGCGGTCCGCGACTACGAGCAGTCGCCGTACCTCGTGCTGGCCACCCGCAAGGGCCTGGTCAAGAAGACGCGTCTGGCCGACTACAACAGCCCGCGCCAGGCTGGCGTCATCGCGATCAACTTCCGCGACGAGGACGACGAGCTGATCGGTGCCGAGCTGGTCGGGCCCGAGGACGACCTGCTGCTGATCTCCAAGCGCGCGCAGGCCATCCGCTTCCGCGCCGACGACGAGCAGCTGCGGCCCATGGGTCGCGCCACGTCGGGTGTCACGGGCATGAAGTTCCGCGGCGACGACGAGCTGCTCTCGATGGCCGTGATCCGGCAGGAGCACGCGGCCCTCCAGGAGGCCGAGGTCGACGCCGACGACAAGCTGTACGTCTTCACCGTCACCGACGGTGGCTTCGCCAAGAAGACCTTCGTCGGCGAGTACCGGTTGCAGGGTCGCGGCGGCATCGGCATCAAGGCGATGCAGATCAGCGAGAGCCGCGGCGAGCTTGTCGGCGGCCTGGTGCTGCGCGACACCGACGACGTCATCAGCGTCACGTCCAAGGGTCAGGTGACCCGCAGCCTCGTGTCGGGCGTCAACCCGACGGGGCGTGGCACGATGGGGGTCAGCTTCGTGAAGTTCAAGGGCGACGACCGCGTCGTCACGATCGCGCGCAACACGGAGCTGGTGGTGGCCAACGAGGGGGACGACGAAGAAGCCCCCGAGTCGACGGAGGGTGAGGCAGACGCGTGAGCAAGCGCAACGCTGACGGGACCGGCGCGGACGACGTGACCGACGCGGCTCCGCTGCCCCGGCCCCCGAGTGAGGTCGCCGACGACAACCCGCCGGCCGACGACCCGCCCCTGGCCGACGACCCGCCGTCGGACGCTCCCACCACTGATGCTCCGGTGTCGGCGTCGAAGCGCTCCGCGAAGCGTCCGGCCGCCAAGTCTGCGGCGCAGCGCTCGACGCCCAAGAAGTCGACGCCCACGCGGCCCACCCCCACGAAGTCCGCACCCAGCTCGTCGACGTCTGGTCGCCCCATGACGGCGGCCGACTACGCCCGCACGACCTCGACCGATCCCGCAGCCACCTCGGTCTTCCCGGCGGTCACGGACGAGCCGGATCCCGTACCGACGCAGCCCCAGGCCGCGGTCGTCACCGAGCCGGCCGCCGAGTCGGCTGTCACCCGGCAGGCGCGGCTGAGCCTGGTGCACGTCGACCCGTGGTCGGTCACGCAGCTCGCCTTCGTCGTGTCCACGGCACTCATGATCGTCGCGGTCGTCGCCGTCACGGTGTTCTGGCTGGTCCTCAACGTCACGGGCGTCTGGGACAACCTCAACGACACGATCAACTCGGTCCTGAGCAGCGAGGACGGCACGTTCGACGTCGAGAACTACCTCGGCTTCGGTCGCGTCGTGGGGCTCACCCTCGTCCTCTCGATGATCAACGTGGTGCTCATGACCGCGCTCGCGGCCATCGGGGCGCGTCTCTACAACGCGGCGACCCACCTCGTCGGCGGCATCCAGGTCACGTTCCGCGATCGGGGCTGACCCGATTCGTTCTGGACCACAGTGGTGGAGTAGAGTTCATCGCTGTTGCGGGCCCATAGCTCAGCTCGGTTAGAGCGCTTCCCTGATAAGGAAGAGGTCGCTGGTTCAAGTCCAGCTGGGCCCACTGTCACTCTCCAGGTCGGAGGCGTCATGAAGAAGCTCGTGGCCGTCGGGCTCACGGTCGCCGGCGTCGTCTGGGCACTCGCCCGAGGACGCCGCCCCGCCGAGAACTCCTGGGCACAGACCACCGATCGCGTCTGACTCGCTGTACCGTGGCGAGTTCGACCACGGGGCCTTGGCGCAATTGGTAGCGCACCTGCTTTGCAAGCAGGGGGTTAGGGGTTCGAGTCCCCTAGGCTCCACCACCAGTTCCATCTGAGATTCCAAGCGGTCGCTCGTTGAGTCTCGTCAAACGAACCGCACGCCGTCCCTCTATGGGGGACTGGTGGGGGAAGCACCAGCGGACTTCGACGGGTTTGGCGTGGCCGTGCCGTAGCAAGAGCGCTCCGCTACAGGCGAGGCGCGCCATCGGTTCCTCCCGGAGCAATCCGCAGTGCCAGGCCAACGTCTAGTGACACCTGCTCTGCGTAGCCTGACCAGAGTTGATGCGGGGAGGGGTATGGATGACGATATCGAGGGTCCCGCCGGGCGAGCCCGAGCGGCAGAAGGACGGTTGCTACTACGCCCTGATGAAACTCTTCCTCTGGGTCATCTTCCTGGGCGCGTTGCTGTACGGAGGCTTCTACCTGGCCGTCAAATACGGCGGCCCTCCCAACTTCTGAGCTGCGATCCTTCCGCCACGTGTACTTCATGGACCTATGCCCGCTATGGGCGAGGCGCATCACGAATGAAGCCGACTCCTTGAAGCACCGTGTCCAGTGGCGCGATGGCTCACAATGAGCCCATGTGGGTCCGACTTCCTGACTGGATGATCGCCGACGGTGAACCGCCGGCACCTGCTGCGGGCACCACCTTGGTGCAGCTTGGGGTTCGCCTGTTGGGTACCGCCACTCCCGCTGGGGTGCGCCGTGACGAGGTCCGAGAGGTCCCGGAGGCTTCGCCGGACCAGGTGCGGTACATGGCGACCGGGATCATCGAGGACTCTCGCGATTGGGAGACCTTCGTGAACAACGAGTCGCAGCATGCTGGATGCGAGCTGGTCCTTGCCGCCAACGGACTCCGACTCCAGGTGACGATCGATGGCCACGCTCGCGATTGGCCTGAAGGCATGCAGGTCACAACCACCGGAAGATTTGAGGCCATCGGCGAGTACGAGTGGGAAAGCTTCTTGCTCGTGGAAACCAGATCGTCGTGGCTCGTGCGAGACGTGAGGCCGGTCTCGAACGGTGACCTAGTGATCGACCTCGTACAGGGCGCCGCGCAGTGACCAGCGGAAGACTTCGCGATGACGTTGGTTCCGTGACGGCCTTTCCGCAAGAGCGGAGTACGCCAGTCCTGCAGACCCTCGGGGTCAGCTCGGGCCTCGGACTCGTCCTTGGAGGGGTCATCGTGCTCGCGCTGCTCGGTGAAGATTCAGACGTTTCGGCGGCGGACGTCGTGGGGGGCTTCGCGATCGGCGGCGCGCACGGCCTCGTCAATCTTCTGTTCTGGAGACTCGGACCGATGCGCCGGTCCGTCGTCCTGGGCGATGACCATCTGCTGGTTCGTCGGGGCAAGAAGACCGTCCACACGGTCCCGTGTCGAGAGATCGTCTTGGCGAAGCTCCACCCGCACGAGATCAGACCCATCAACCTCTGGTTGGGCGGACACCTCGAGGAGCTACCACGGTTGACGATCTACTGCCGCGACGGTCGCCGCATCCGCACCGGACCGCTCTTCATCCGGGAACGGGCCGAAGGGCAAGAGATTCAAAGCGCCCTCGACACCTACGTCCGAGGAACCCGAAGGACCTAGGTCCGAGATGAGGCAGCCGCTCCTTGACCACCGCGCCGCCACGTCGTGGCCCTGGCTCGCAGCGAACTCGACCAAGGCCACGCGACGTGCCCGGTCCGGAGCAGCACGCCGCCACACGCCAAGCGCGTCACTGACTCGAGCAGATGCTGACCTCTACCTTGTGCCCATCGGCTGCTGCGGAGACGAACTGAGCTAGGCGTTCGAAGTCCGCGTCGGAGTAGGCGAAGACTTCCCACTGGGGTTGTGCAGCCCAGGGGTCACGCATCTGGACCCTGACGTGTTGGAACACTGGCCAGGAGAAGGACCACTCGGGCCTCTTGTCTCCACGCGTGACGGCGATGCGTTTGATGTCTGACCACGACACGCTCTCTGAGCGCCCTCGGCCGCTGACAAGGGTGAGTGACTCGGAGGTCGCGCTCAGATGGCGACGAGTGATCCAGGTCCAGTAGGCAAAGACTGGGGACGCGAAGATCACAGCCAGGACGGCGCCTCCCATCAAGCCGGGGACTAGTGGCGCATGCCCGAGGGAGCCGAACCAGCAGAGCGGGAGGATCCAGACAAGCGGAGCGAAGGATCGCCACCGCAGGCCCGTGTTTCGGGGGTTCCACGCGAGCGGGGTCGTCACCGTCAAAGGGTAGGTGCAGTCGGTTGCACTGCTCGGGGTGAGCCGACGGGAATCGCGCCGCTACTGCTGGATCAACCTGTCGACCGAGTGCGCCACTACGATCACGGTCGTGGCGCGCTCCCGACGGTCGGTCCCATTGGACGAGGTCGTCACCTGGAACGTCGATCGGATGTCGCCCGTTCGGGTGGTGGCACTTCGTCTCGCCTACCTCATGAAGTGGGTGGCCTTCGTTGCTGTGATCGTCCCCCTCGCAATAGGGGGAGGGGGAGGGTCTGGCGGCGACATTCCCCGCCGGCGCCCGATCCGGCCGCGACTGTCCCCAGACGTGCGTGGGCCGCTGAACGTCAAAGAGCCAAGCGCTGGAGGCGACGTGACGTGGTTGAAGAACCGATGGACGAAGGACCACCCCGTCACCCTGTACTCCGACAAGGCCCAGGTCACGCCGCTGACGGAGATCATGGACGTGCCCTTGGAGCACCTGCGCATTCTTGCCGCCGAACCGATAGGTCGTGACCGGAAGGACCCTCGAGCGCGGTGGAGGCTGGAGGTGACTGACGTCCGCGAGCCCCGGGCCAGCATCACGATCACCGGGGAGTGGATCAGCCTTGCTTGGCTCGGCCACCTCGCCGGTTGGCCCGAGCCCGCATCCGACAAGGACACGCAGGCACAGCGGTACTAGCGACTGCCACCTTGGTCTCATTCCTCACCCTCGGCTGCCTTCGCAGAGAGAGTGGCCTCTGGGGGCCTGAAGGGGACGCTCTCATGTCAGGTCAGGATCTGTGTCCCTCCAACGAACGCTGAGGAGCCACAGGAGGCCGAGTGTCAGGGTGGCCACGATCAGGAGGGCTTGCTGCACCTGCCACATGGGCTTGATGCCCGTTCCGAGCTCAGCTCCGATCACGGCCGTCGCCACGTTGAGAAACACGGAGATGTAGAAGGACTGCCCGAACTGTCTCCGGTAGGGAACGAGCTTCTGCCGAAACGGGGAGAGCTCGTTTTCAGCCATGGCTGCATGCTAGGGGACCGCCCGGCGCCCAGGAGGCGTTCCTCGAGCCGAAGCAAGAAAGCCCCTGATTCGCATCCGACTCAGTTGGGTTCCCGGGAATGTCAGGGATTCCCCGAATCGCCCGTAGTGGCCGTCCCCTCACCTAAGGTGTGCTCCACGTCACTGATCGGAGCACATTGTGAGCGAGGAGACCTGGCACGCGGCTCGGTTGATTCCGACGTCAGGAATCAACGGCGCCACCGAGCAGGAGCGCAGAGCCACGTCGGCCCTGCTCGCTGTTCTTGGCGTGGTCCCTGATTTCGCCAAGGCTCTGTTGAGCGGTCTGGGCGCCCCCGCAGGGAATGTCACCACCTTCATCGAAGTACCGTTCC
Organism: Actinomycetes bacterium; assembly: GCA_023252095.1. Taxonomy (GTDB): domain Bacteria; phylum Actinomycetota; class Actinomycetes; order Propionibacteriales; family Nocardioidaceae; genus Aeromicrobium. The sequence goes on from JAHEXN010000042.1 coordinate 6,236, forward strand.
TGCTCGGTGAGAGTCGCATCTATCCAGACGGACTGATTCGTGTCCGCCGAGGCGCCCGAGAATGGACCGCCCTGGTCGAGGTCAAGACCGGCAAGAACCAGCTCGAGACCCAGCAGCTCGAGAACTATCTCGACATCGCTCGCGCGGAGGGCTTCGACTCGTTGATCACCATCAGCAATGAGATCCCGCCGACGCCGGGCCAGCACCCCACTCCGGTCGATCGGCGGAAGCTCCGGAAGGTTGCGCTCGTCCACTGGTCGTGGTCGGAGGTCCTGGCAACGGCCATCGTTCAGAAGGAGCACCGCGGTGTCTCCGACCCGGAGCAGGCATGGATCCTTGGTGAGCTGATCCGCTACCTGGAGCACGAGAGATCCGGCGCCCTCGATCTCGACGACATGGGGCAGCACTGGGTAGCGGTTCGGGAGTCGGTGGCTGCGGGCACGCTTCGCGCCAACGACCCACACGCCCCGGAAGTCGTCTCGCGCTTCGATGCGCTCCTGAGGTACGCGAGCCTTCGGTTGGGACAGCGCCTTGGCACTGATGTCGTCCAGAACTTGTCGCGCAAGGATCTCGCGGATCCCAAGCTGCGGGGAGCCGAGCTCGTGAAGTCGCTCGCTGACTCAGGTGTGCTCACCGGATCCATCAAGATTCCAGGCGCGGTGGGCCCGATCACGGTCATCGCTGATCTCCGCGCCTCACAGGTTTCCTGCCACGTGGATGTTCCGGCTCCCCAGACGGGCCGATCCACGACGCGGGTCAACTGGCTCGTTCGGCAGTTGAAGGACGCTCCAGATGACGTCCGGATCGAGGCGTTCGCTGCCCGAGTGCGTGGTGGTGGAGCGGCGGAGCTTCTCGGCGCGGTTCGCGAGGAGCCGAAGGTGCTGATCGACGACCCCGCCCGCGAGCTCAAGTCCTTCCGCGTGGCCCGTGTGGCAGCGATGGGAAGCAAGCGAGGTCGCGGCCGAGGCGCCTTCATCGACACCGTGCTCGACACGTTGGACGGCTTCTACGGGGAGGTCGTCCAGAACGTGAAGCCCTGGGCACCAGCTCCGCCGAAACTCAGGGATCCGGTGGCACCGGACCCCGAGACCGACAGCCTGAGCTCCACAGACCTGTCATCCCAGGATGAGGACATCACGATCGTCCAGCGGTAGAGCCACGTCCCCGAGCGGTAACTCCGCCGCGCGCGACATTGGATGGAGGTGGGCAAGCGGATGACGATTTCGAGAGTCCCGAGGGATGAACCCAAGCGATGGAAGAACGGCTGCTTCTCGGTCTTGGTGAGACTCGTTCTGTTGCTCATCATCCTTGGTGCAGTGGTCTACGCGGCCTTGCGTTTCGGCGAGCCTGGTTTCACCTACTGAGTCCGGTGCGACAGCACCGCGCCTTCCAGAACCCGCTCATCCCGATCGCGTCGCGCGCCAGCCTTCACCGTCGAGCGCCTGCGAGATGGACGCACCCTCGGCCGGCATGTAGTCCAATGACCTGAAAGTGACGTTCGTGACGAGCCACGCGTCGTCGTCGCGAACGAGGTCGATCCGGTGCGTGACCCAGCTTCCGAAATCGGCCTGATCGAGGCCCATGGTGAAGGCGACCTCCACCGAGACGGCGCCTGGTCGTTCGTCGCCACCCGTGGCTTGCGTCCTGATCCAGGACTCCTCGTCGGTCCGCCAGACCTGCCGGATCTCGGAGCCCTTCTTCAACGCCAGGTTTGTCTCGAAGTAGGCGACGGTGTTCGGGTCGGCGTCCGTGGCCACGAGGTCGTTCACCATCTCGTCGACGTCCATCTCTTCACGCGTGTCGACGATCAGGTGGAGGAACTCCACTGCGAAGGCTTCGGCGTCAGCACGACTTCCGCCTGCCGTTGACAGATCCTTGGTCCGCTCGAGATCGGGAACTCCGGTGGGTGTCGCCGGCGCATCGGTGAAGTCACCCGGCTCGGCGATCGGATCCCCCTCGAGCAAGTCAGTCAGTTGACCGCCGGTGACGGGGAACGACCCCGGGTCATCCGAGCCGCCGCCACCGTTCGTTCCGGAACAACCCGCCACGACGATCGCCGCCACGAGCCACGGCAACAGCCCGCTCGAACCTCCACGCCGCGTGCGAAGCCACCTGAACATGGTCGATGGTGACACTCCGACGGGTCAGCCGTGCGGGCCCTCGCCCGTCGCGATGTGGTCGGCGTGGTTGAGGCCCTCGCGCACGAGGCGTGCGAGGTGGCCGCCGCGCAGGGAGTAGTGCTGGTGCCGACCCGCACGGGTCACGTCGACGAGTCCGGCGAGGCGGAGCTTCGCGAGGTGCTGACTGACGGCCGTGCGCGAGGCCGTCACGCGGTCCGCCAGGTCGCCGACCGTGGCCGATCCGTTCGTGAGGTGCCAGAGCAGCTCGAGGCGCGTCGGGTCGGCGAGCATCGCGAAGATGTGCGAGCCGTGGCGCAGGCGTGTGGCATCGGGGACGACGGTGTGGTCGAGGCTCGCGTCGGTGTCGTGCGCGAGCTCGTCCATGACGTCATTGTGACGCACGGGCGGGCCTGCTCGAGGCGTCCCTGCTGATCGTGGCGGCACCGAGCGTCGCCCCGGCGGCGACGATCGCCAGGACGACGGTGCTCGTGGCGACACCTCTGACGTCCCCGACGACACCGGCGACGGGGTAGGCGACCAGGTAGCAGGCGTGCGAGAGCGAGAAGTGCGCGGCGTAGGCGGCCGGCCGCTCGTCAGCGCTCACGGCGTCGTTGACCACGCTCCCCGACGGGGTCAGAACCGCCGACGTCGCCGCTCCGAGCACGGCCCACACGACGAGCACCGCCCACCAGGGGCCGGAGACCGTGAACGTGACGACGCCGAGGGCCACGGTCGAGGCGGCACCGCCGGCAAGCATGACTGTGAGCGCACCGGCGCGGTCGAGGACGCGGGGCAGCAGCAGTGCGACGACCATCGACCCCGCACCGAACGCCCCCAGCGTCACGGCCAGGTGGGAGGCGTCCAGGTCGAGTCCCGCGCGCACGACCACGACCGTGTTGACCAGGACCGTCGCGGTCGCACACGCGGCGGCGAGCTCGAGGAGCAGCAGGACGCGCAGGCTCGGCCGCACCGCGAACATGCGCACACCAGCTGCGGCCCGCGACCTGAACGACGAGGACGGCCGCACGCCCGCGACCCGCAGACCGGCTCCCAGCACGAGGGCCGCCGAGGCCGTGAACCCCAGCGCCGTGCCGACGAACAACCCGTGGAAGCTCATGACGAGCAGCAGGCCCGCGGCCGCGACTGGGCTGAGGACGGTCTCGAGGTCGTAGGCCAGTCGCGAGAGCGACAGGGCACGCGTGTACTCCGACTCCTCGGTCAGGATCGTCGGGATGACGGCCTGGAACGTCGGCGTGAAGGTCGCCGACGCGGCCTGCAGCACGAGCACGAGTCCGTAGACCTGCCACGTCTCGGAGACGAGCGGCAGCGCCACGGCGACCGAGATCCGGAGGACGTCGGCTCCCACGAGCACGGTCCTCGGCGACCAGCGTGAGGTCAGCGCCGTGACCACGGGCGCGAGCAGGACGTACGCGATCATCTTGATCGTCAGGGCCGTCGCGACGACGACCCCCGCCGAGCCCGGTTCGATCTCGAAGGCCAGCAGGCTGAGCGCGACCGTCAGGAGCCCGGTCCCGAGCAGGGCCACGACCTGCGCGGCGAAGAGGCGGCGATAGGTCCGGTGGCGCAGCACGTGGACGTAGGTGGTCGACACACCTGCACTATATGTGCGCATCGGTGCACCTATGCAAGTGTGAGCAGGTTGACCCGAAGTTCTCCCCAGCTGTGTACACACCTGTGGAGAACTACATCGGTGTGATTTCCCCTCGCCGCTGGGCTGCCTGGATGGCAGCGCGCGGCCGAACGGTAGCCTCCTGAGGTCCAGCGCTCCGAGCCGACCGGTCCGCCGAGACCTCGAGCCGAGCCCAGGAAGGACCACGAATCCGTGCGGACCGACATCCAGTCACTGCGTGCCCTCGCCGTCGGTCTCGTGGTGCTCAACCATCTCTGGCCGGGACGCCTGGGCGGGGGCTACGTCGGGGTCGACGTCTTCTTCGTGATCTCCGGATTCCTCATCACGAGCCACCTCATGAAGGAGGTCGAGGGAACCGACCGACTCGGCTTCCTCCGCTTCTACGCGCGACGGGCTCGACGACTCATCCCGGCCGCCACGCTCGTCCTGGTCGCCTCCGCCGTCGCGGCATACGTCGTGCTGCCGTTCCCGGCGTGGGAGCGCACCGCGTGGGAGACGATCTCGAGCGCCTTGTACGTCGAGAACTGGTACCTCGCGGCGCGGTCGGTCGACTACATGGCACTCAACGACCAGGCGACGGTCGCCCAGCACTACTGGTCGCTGTCGGTCGAGGAGCAGTTCTACCTCGTCTGGCCCGCTCTCCTGGTCGGCGTCTGGGCCCTGGGCCGTCGCCGCCGCGGCGCGGTCGTCGGCGCGATCCTCGCGGTGGGCCTGGTGTCGTTCGTGCTCGGGGAGATCGCGGTGCGCTCCGGCTCGCCGTCGGCGTACTTCGTCACGCACGGGCGCGTGTGGGAGTTCGCCGTCGGCGCGCTCGTCGCCCTGCTGGCGTCGCGTCGCCGTCTCCCGGCTCGGTTCGCCGGGGCTGTCGCGGGAGCCGGGTTCGGCGCCGTCGTCATGGCCGCGTTCGTGTACGACGAGGGCACCGCCTTCCCCGGCGTCACCGCGCTGCTCCCCGTGCTCGGCACCGCGGCGGTCATCTGGGCCGGCACCGGGCACGACCGCAGCTGGCACGATCTCGTCACCGCGAACCCGGTCGTGCAGTGGATCGGTGGCCTCTCCTACTCGCTCTACCTCTGGCACTGGCCGCTGATCATCCTGGTCCCGGCAGCCCTGGGCCGGCCCCGGGGCCTGGTCATGAGCCTCGGCATCCTCGCCCTGTCGCTGCTCCTGGCTGATCTCACGAGGCGGTTCGTCGAGGACCGCTTCCGGTCGCACGGGTCTTGGGCCCGGTCGACCCGGCGGTCCCTGGCCGGCGCCGCGGGTCTGATGGCCGTCACGGTCCTGGCCGGAGCGGGACTCGTGGCGGCCCACGCACAGGAGGATGCGGCGAACCAGCCGCCGCGGATCGCCCAGGTCGAGCCCTGCCTCGGACCCAATGCGCTCGCCGACCCGGAGACCTGCGACGACCCGTTCGGTCCGGTCACGACGCCGACTCCCGGTGCGTTGAGCGAGTACTTCGCGACACCCGACGAGTGCGGCGAGATGACCGACGAGTTCAAGCAGGGCAGCTCCCTGACGACGCGACACTGCGACTTCTCCGGTGGTGACGCGTCGGCGCCCGAGGTCTGGCTGATCGGCGACTCGCACGCCCAGCAGTGGCAGGGCCTCGTCCTCGACCTCGGTCGCGAGCGGGGATGGGACGTCACGCTCAGCTACCTCGGGGGGTGCCCGATCACCGACGTCGACTACGTGGGGTTCCGGAGTATCGCCACCGACGACGACGCCGCGCGGTGCGACGCGTGGAGCGCTGACGTCCGCGCGGGTGTCCTGCAGCAGAAGCCGGACCTCGTGTTCACCTCGAGCGCGGCGCGCCTCGAGACGATCGACGACGGCACGGGCCGTCCGCAGGTCGACCAGATGACCGACGCGCTGGCCAGGGTCTGGACCGAGTGGCGCGAGGCTGGAGTCACCGTCGTGCCGATCGCTGATCCACCGTTCAACGGCGAGGTCCGCGACCCGGCGTGCGTCGAGCAGAACCAGGAGTCACCCGTCGAGTGCGCGGTCGATCGCGCCGCGGCCCAGCCGGTCGACCCCACGGTGCTGGCCGCGGACCGGGTCGACGGCGTCGAGGCGCTCGACCTGTCGGACTACTTCTGCGACGACCGGCGGTGCTACGCCGTGATCGGTGGCCTCACGGTCTACTACGACGCCGACCACCTCAGCCTGGCGTACGTGCGTCAGTTCCGTGGCATCGTCGACGAGCGGCTGCCGGCCTCCGTCTGAAGCCGAGCACCCGTCAGGCGGCGACCTGCGCGGCGTCAGCCTCGCGGCGCACCACGCCGTACGCGATCGGCGTCTGGATCGCGAGGACCGTGAAGATGCCGATCGCCAGGCCCGATGCGGCTCCGGTGGCCCCCCAGTGCTGGCCGCCGACCACGATCGCGAGGCACCCGACGGCGCTGCCGGCGATCGTGCTGTTGAGCAGGGACGCGGTGCGACGACGCGCCGCCAGGATGTGGCGTGCGGTGACCGTCTCGAGCGACCACCCCAGGTAGAAGAGACCGAACGCGATGCCGGTGCCGGTGCTCATGCGCAGCGACTCCCCGAGCAGCAGGGCCGAGAAGGTCGGACCGAGCACGCCCAGGCCGATCGCGCCGGCCAGGCCGAGGACCGTGTGCATCGCGAGACTCACGGTGACGCGGCGGCGGAAGACGGCGCCCTTCGACTCGGCGACCCAGGCCGTCAGTGCGCTGTTGGTGACCGCGATCGCCGCAGCGCCGGCTCGCGTGAACCGCTCACCACCGGAGAACACGGCGATGGTCTGCGGGGAGCTGACCGATCCGGCGACGAGTGCCGTCGAGCCCATCGAATACAGACCGGCCACGAGCTCGGTGAGCGTCGGGGCGAGATTGCTCCGCATCGTGATGGGCGAGCCCGTGCGAATCGTGCCGGGGTCGTGCGCGCGGCGGCACGCGCGGTCCAGCACGGCCACCGGGACGATCGTGCTGACAGCGAGGACCAGGGCGTACAGGTACAGGCTGTCGAACGCGACCGCGAGCAGGACGCCGACCAGGTTGCCGGCGGCGCGGGGGATGGCGTCGTACAGGATCACGATCGAGGGCTGCCCCTGGCCGATGCCGTACCAGGACGGGGAGAAGCCGGAGAGCAGGAGCGCCACGGCCATCGCCGGCGACAGGAGGTCGCGTGACGGGTCCACGAAGTAGGCGATCGCCGCGGTCGGCACCAGAAGCACGGCGAAGGCGAGCGATCGCATGCGCACCGAGTCCATCCACAGACCAGGCCGCTCGGCGGGGGGCACCCGGGCGACGTCCGCAGGGCCGGTGACGGTCCACCCGAACGAGACGGCGAGCGCGACGGTCATGCCGACCGACTGGCCCAGCGCGATCGACGCGAAGTCGTCGACCGACGACGTGCGCGCGAGGATCGGCAGCACGAGCAGGGGCGAGAGCACCGAGAAGACGGGGACGGCCACGAAGCCGAAGCCCCGTCGCGTCAGCGCTGCCGTGCTGGGGCCGTCGTCCGTCACCACGCCACCCTAGTTGATCAGTCCGCGGCCTCCGGATCGCTCGGCGTGCGCCCGCGATGGTTAGTCTGGGAGCCGCGCGCAACGGTCGGCGGGTCTCCGTCGCACCTCCGGTGCCGCCGTCCCAGCAGCATCATCCGAGGAGTCAATCGACGTGAACGTGTCCGTCTCGCCATCGGCGTCTGCCTACTGGCGCTCCCGAGCCGAGGTCGAGGGAGCCTTCTGGGACATCGACTTCCGGCTGTTCGACGAGGTCCTCACGGCCCAGAAGTCCCTGGGAGTCAGCGGCGACCTGCTGGAGATCGGGGCGCTGTACGGCAAGAGCACGATCCTGCTCGGGCTCCACGCCGCCGCGGGCGAGGTCGTCCAGGTCTGCGACGTGTTCGAGCAGGAGACCGGCGACAGCGCCAACAACGCCGAGAACGAGTCGTCGTACCCCGGCCTCGCCCGCGACAAGTTCGAGGCCAACTACCGACGCTTCGTCGACACGGACCCGCGCGTCATCCAGGAGCTGTCGACCTCGATCGCCAGGCACGTCGAGCCCGGCACGCTGCGCTTCGCCCACGTCGACGGTGGCCACCTGTTCGAGACGGTCGTCGACGACCTGCGCAACGTGAAGCCTCTGCTGGCGGAGGGCGGCATCATCGTGATCGACGACTTCCGCGCGCTGCACACGCCCGGCGTCGCTGCGGCCGCCTGGGCCGAGGTCGTCGACGGAGGTCTCGTGCCCTTCGCGCTCTCCGAGCAGAAGATGTACGCCTCGTGGGGACCGACCGACGCCTACGCGCGTCACCTGGACGCGTGGCTCCAGCGCAGCCCGGACGTCGAGAACTTCGGCTACCAGGACGTCAAGGGCCACACGGTCCTGATCATGGAGAACCCGCAGCGCCCGACCACGGTGCGTGGCCGGATCGGTCGGTGGGTCCCCCCGGCCCTCATGCCGCTGCTGCTCCCCAACCGTCCGGGCCCGCACCTGGGCACCAGGACGCGGCCCCGGGAGCTGGGCAGCGGCAGCTGACCGATCAGGTCAGGTAGTCGACGAGCGCCTGGTCGGCGTCGCGGGGCACGAACCCCGTGGCGCGGATCTTCGCCAGGTCCAGCGCGCTGTGCGTGGGACGCGGCGAGATGGGTCCGTCGGCCGACGCGTAGTACGCCTCGGTCGTGACGGGGGTGACCCGCTCGGGGTCGTGACCGGTCAGCTCGTACACCCGCTTCGCGATGTCGGCCCACGAGACGACGGGTCCCTCGTTGGAGAGGTTGTACGTGCCGAAGGCCGGTCGCTCGCGGAGCAGGTGCTGGATGCCTGCCGCGAGGTCCGCCGTGAACGTGAGTCGTCCGTGCTGGTCGTCGACGACCGTGGGGTCGATGCCGCGCTCGGCCAACGACGCCATGGTGCGCACGAAGTTGTTGCCCTCGCCGATGACCCAGCTCGTGCGCAGCACGTAGTGACGAGGAACCGTCGACGCGACGACGTCGCCCGCCGCCTTGGTCTGGGCGTAGACACCCAGCGGGCCGAGGGGCTCGTCCTCGGTGTGCAGCTCCTGGGTGCCGTCGAAGACGTAGTCGCTGGACACGTGCACGAGGGTGAGCTGGTTCTCGGTCGCGACGCGCGCCAGGTTGGCGACGGCCTCGACGTTGACCTTCCAGGCCGCCGCGCGGCCCTCGGGGGTCTCGGCCCGGTCTACCGCGGTGTAGGCGCCCGCGTTGATGATCGTGTCGTAGCGCTTCCACGGCCGTGCCGTGGCGAGGTCGCTCGTCAGGTCCAGCGTGTCGACGTCGGTGAACTCGACGTGGTCCTGCCCGGCGAACGCGGCCCGGAGGGCCTGGCCCAGCTGACCGTTGGCTCCCGTCACGAGCGTGCGGCGCGGCCCGAACGGCACGACGTCGGCCAGCCGAGGGTGCGCGCGGTCCTTGTCGGAGAGCTCGCACTGGTCGAGCGGGATGGGCCAGTCGATCGCGACGGTCTCGTCGGCGAGGTTCAGGAACGTGTACGACGCGTCGGGCGACCAGTGGTCGTTGACGAGGTACGTGTACGACGTGTCGGGCTCGAGCGACTGGTACGAGTTGCCGATGCCGCGGGGCACGTAGATCGCGACGTCGCCGCTGATCTCGGTCGTGAACACCGTGCCGAACGAGTCGCCGCGACGCAGATCGACCCAGGCGCCGAACACGCGGCCGTTCGCGACGGAGATGAACTTGTCCCACGGCTCGGCGTGGATGCCGCGGGTCGTGCCGACCGCGTCGTTGAACGAGATGTTGTTCTGCACCGGACCCAGGTCCGGCACGCCCAGGGCGGTGAGCTTCTCGCGCTGCCAGTTCTCCTTGAACCAGCCGCGGTCGTCGCCGTGCACGGGCAGGTCGATCACGAGCAGACCTGGGATCGGCGTCGTGTGCACTCCCAGGTCGCGGCCGTACGTCGTCACTACTGTCCCTTCGACGCGTAGAAGGCCTCGGTGGCGTCCTTCGCGGGCGCCCACCAGGCCTCGTGGTCGCGGTACCACTCGATCGTGGCGGCAAGTCCGGCCTCGAAGTCGCGGTACTGCGGCGACCACCCGAGCTCGGTGCGCAGACGGGTCGAGTCGATCGCGTAGCGCAGGTCGTGGCCCGCGCGGTCGGTCACGTGGTCGTAGGCGTCGGCGGGCTGGCCCATGAGGGTCAGGATCTGCTCCACGACGTCCTTGTTGTTCTTCTCGCCGTCGGCACCGATCAGGTACGTCTCGCCGATCTCACCCCGGTCGAGGATCGTGAGCACGGCCGAGGAGTGGTCGTCGGCGTGGATCCAGTCGCGGACGTTGAGTCCGTCGCCGTACACCCGGGGC
>JAHEXN010000290.1 GCA_023252095.1 Actinomycetes bacterium
TCAGTAGACCGTCGCTCAGCCGGTCAGGAAGGTGCGGTAAAGGTCGACCTCGGCGGCGAGGTGACGCCGTTGCGAGGCGGTCAACGGCGTCGCGCGGTGGTCTCGACCTCGACCTCGTCGCCCTTGACGGTGCGCCGCCAGTGGCCGCCGAGACGCCCGTCGAGGAACAGCAGGCCTGTCGCGAACATCGCCTCGTCGTAGCCCTCGCCGACGTCCGCACGCACAGCGGCGTCGCGGACGTGCGAGATGACCTCGTCGAAGTTGGGCAGGAGCAGCACGGGCGGCACCTCGACGGCGGTGGGCTCGCCGAGCGACCAGAGGTCCTGTCCGGCGAGCGTGACGGGTTGGAGGTCGGCGAGCTCGATCGCGGTGCGCGCCTGCCGGACCGTGAGGCTCGACCACCAGGCGAGGTCGTGGGCTGTGAAGGGGCCGTGGCCGCGGGCGTAGGTGAGGGCGAGCCACGCGAGGGCGTCGTCGGGCGAGGGGAGTGGGGCGAGGTCGAGCGAGTGGTACTCGTGCTGGCCGGGCCGCCGCTCGCCACCGATCTCGCCGCGCAGCTCCGCGGCCATCACGACGTGGGCCAGGCGGTCGGACTTCTCCTCGAGGCCCGCCTCGCGCAGACGATCGGCGATGAGGTCGCGGGTGCAGCCCGGGTTCTCGCGCACGACCTGCGTGACGACCTCGCTCGCGGCGACGAGCCGTGGCTCCTCGAGCCCGGCACGGCGCACGTGGGAGACGAGCTGGCCCATCACGCGGTCGGACGTGGCGGCGATGACGGACGGCAGGTCGTCGGCGTGCACGTAGTGCCACGTGGTGCGCAGGACGTGGGTGCGGACGACGCCCGCGGGCCAGAGCCCGTCGAGCACCTCGGTGAACGTGGCGCCACAGCGACGCCCGACGGCCCAGGGCGCCCACAGATGCTCCTGCGACTGGACGGCTCCGAAGTGGCGCACGACGGCGGCAGGAGTGGTGGGCCGGGACGACTTGTCGCCCGCGAGCAGCTGCGGACCCAGGCGCCAGGGCGCGAGATCAGACCTCATGGGGTCATCCTTGCCGAAGCCCGTGACAGCATCGGGGCATGAAGGCGCCGATGAACGACTACTTGGCCGAGCTGCTCGAAAGCTGCGGCGAGGACGACGGTGCGGTCGCCGACTACATCCCCGAGCTGGCGGGTGCGGACCCCGACCGGTTCGCGGTGGCGATCGCGACGCTCGACGGGCAGGTCTACAGCGCGGGCGACGCCGACGTGGAGTTCACGATCCAGTCGATCTCCAAGCCCTTCACCTATGCCCTGGCGATCCATGACCAGGGTCTCGACGGGGTACTGGAGCGGATCGACGTCGAGCCGTCCGGCGATGCGTTCAACGAGATCTCGCTGGAGCCGTCGACGGGCCGCCCGCGCAATCCCATGATCAACGCCGGTGCCATCGCGGCCCACGCCCTGGTGGCGGGCGACGACGCGGACAAGCGGTCGGAGCGCATCGTCGAGCTGTACTCCCGCCTGGCCGGGCGCGAGCTGTCGGTCGACGAGGAGGTCTTCGAGTCCGAGCTGTCGACGTCCGACCGCAACATGGCGATCGCCTACATGCTCAAGACCGTCGGCACGCTCGACGACGACCCGGCCGACGTCGTCCGCGGCTACATCCGTCAGTGCTCGGTCTCGGTCACGGTCGAGGACCTCGCGCGCATGGCCTCGGTGCTGGCAGCGAACGGCATGACGGCCGAGGGCACCCGCGTGCTCGAGCCCGCCGTGACGCGTCAGGTGCTGAGCGTCATGGCGACGTGCGGCATGTACGACGCGGCGGGGGACTGGCTCACGACCGTGGGCATCCCGGCCAAGAGCGGCGTGGCGGGCGGGCTCATCGGCGTGCTGCCCGGGCAGGTGGGCATCGCGGTGTTCTCGCCGCGGCTCGACAAGCACGGCAACAGCAGTCGCGGCGTGCGGGCGTTCGAGAAGCTGTCGGCCGACATGGGCCTGCACCTCATGGAGGCGCCCGAGTCGGCCCGCTCGGTCGTTCGGGTGCCCAAGGCCCAGTCCGACGACGCTCCCTCGGTGCACGAGGTTGCCGGGGACCTGCGTTTTGTCGAGGCCGAGCGCGTGCTGCGCGGCCTCGAGGCGGAGCCGGAGGGCGACGGCGTCGTGGTGATCGACCTGCACCGCGTGCACCGGGTGCACGACGTGGCCCGCCGCATGCTGCTGGAGGGCATCCGCCGCCTGCGCATCGACGGTCACGACCTCCGCCTCGTCGACCCCGACGGTCTCCTGCCCGACCCCGACGTCGACGTCAGCGAGCCCGGCGACGACACCCCGTCCGACGACTACACCCCCCAAGTCTTCGACTCCCTCGACGAAGCCGTCGACGCCTGACCCGCGCCGCACCCCCGGTGGTTGAGGTGTGAGTGCGCTCTGGCGCGCGAGCCTCGAAACCTCGTTCACACGATGGTCTGAACCCGCCACAGGAACTCCATCTGCATGCCAGGATCGGCGTATGAGTAGCGAGCTGGAGGCGCACGAGACCCGGCGTCGGCGACTTGGCGAACGAGCACTGAACCTGCTCGCGCTCTGCACACTCACGAACCTGCCCCGCATCGTTTCCGATTACCAAGCAGTGTGGCTGTCTGTCCTGAACGGCGCTGCGTTCGCTGCCTTCCTCATCTACGCCGCCCTCTGGCTCATCGAGGCGACACGGGGCGAGCGGCGGGCCATGAGGACGACGAGCTCGGATCCAACCAAACCCTAGGCACCGCGCCTCACGGCCCGGTGCCTGGGCAGGGCGTTCACCCCGCCGCGCCGCCGTTGTCCGCAGCCCCGTGGCTCGCGGGAGGGCTGCGGAACCGCAGCAGCGGGCCAGTGGCGCTCAGAAGCTACGCGGACTGTTCCACTGGCCCATTCGCGTGATGTGATCGTGAAGGTGAACGAGGGAAGCGACGAAGACGGCACGTACTCGGTCCAACCTCGGTGGAAGGAAGAGGTCGTCTTCAGCGAGGGCAGCAGCTCGATCACGTTCGCTGCCGGGTGGGGTGTCGATCCGCCCGTGCTCTACCTGCCCAGCGCGGCGAAGTGGGACCAATCCACGCCTGCGTGGCTTCAGGGGCGGCATGCTCAGGTCGTCGCCCGGTTGAAGCGGGACTCGCAGCACGTCATCAGGTTCGACGACCAGGTTCGTTCGCCGCTCTATTGACAGGTAGCACCGCTGCGTGTCGTGGCGCATCACGCTCCGCGACGGACCGGCAAGCGGCGTCGCGGTCTCGATGCGCCGGGTCAGTCCTTCACTTTCCGCGCGTCGTCGTCCACAGCCCTGCCCTTGGGTGGTTGCAGGGTTCTGCACTGTCGGGCCAGTCTTTCGGCACGACTTCTGAGGAAAGGGATCTAGGGGTGGATCCTGCAACGACCTTGACGACGCGCGTCCGCGAGCTGGTGCGAGAGCGCCGTATCGACCCGCGTGCCGATCCGGCTGCGGTGCGGCAGGCGGCGCAGGACGTCGTGGCCGATCACGAGCGGGCGAGCCTGACCGGCGCGGTGCGCACGATCGACGAGACCGACGTTGAGGTCGCGCGGCTCGTCGCCGATGTGGCTGGTCTCGGGGTGCTGCAGCCGTTGGTCGACGATCCCACGGTCGAGGAGATCTGGATCAACGCGCCGGACCGGGTGTTCGTGGCCCGCGGTGGTCGGCACGAGCTGACGAGCATCATCCTCACGGCCGACGGGGTGCGTGAGCTGGTCGAGCGGATGCTGTCGACGACGGGCCGGCGGCTCGACGTGAGCCAGCCGTTCGTCGACGCCAACCTGCCGGGTGGCCACCGCCTGCACGTGGTGCTCGACGGGATCTCGAAGGGGTTCACGGCGGTCAACATCCGTAAGTTCGTCGCCCGAGCCCATGACCTGGAGGCGCTGGTCGACCTCGGCACCCTCGACACCGCAAGCGCCCGCTTCCTGCGCGGTTGCGTCGTGGCCGGACTCAACATCGTCGTCTCCGGCGCGACCCA